>CAZANK010000498.1:0-3039 GCA_964486235.1 uncultured Prolixibacteraceae bacterium
ATGTTCCCGGTTATGGTTTTCAACTCAAAAAAGGAGCAACTTCTTTGACTGAATCGTGGCCTGCCTTGGAAAATGTTTCGAACAACCACCTCATGCTGGGCCATCTGATGAACTGGTTTTATGCGGGAATAGGAGGGATCAGCCAAACCGGCGAATCGGTTGCATACAAAGAAATTGTGATAAAACCGGAAACCATAGGCGATATAAGCTGGGCAAAAACAAGCTTTCAATCGCCATACGGGAAGATCCAAAGTAACTGGCAAAAAACCGATGGCAAATTCTTTCTTCAGATAGTGATTCCGGCTAACACAACGGCGTTCGTTTACCTTCCCGTTAACGCCGGATCGGTTGTAAAAGAAGGAGGAAAAAGTCTTTCTGAATCCAATGATGTTCAACTAATCGGTGAAGAAAACGGTCGTAAAATCCTCAAAGTTAACTCGGGAAAGTATTCTTTTTCCGAAGAGTAACGATGATATAAAAGTGACTATCATTTTCCCTATATTTACCGTGCAACTGGCGTGTCAACGTCACCGGACTATTTCGCGTGAAACGCGGCAACTAAAAAATAAATGATCAACCTATGAAGAAATGTAACCAATACCTTGTCATTTTTTCTTTTCTGCTCGGTGCATGTCATGTTACACCACCGATTGAACTGGTCAGCAACGGGAAGAGTGAATATGCCATTGTTATTCCGTCGGACCCGAATAAGCAGGAACAGCGGGCTGCAGCCTTGTTTCAGGACTATATCCAACAGGTATCCGGTTGCAGCCTGGCTGTGGTTCATCATCCTGAAGAAGGTTCCAAAGCGGTTTTCATCAGGGAAAAAGGCAATATACTCCATGATGGCTACCGTATTAAGACAGATAAAAACGGATCGATTTCTATTGACGGCAGCAAAAACAAAGGGTGTATCTATGGTGTGATTACCATTTTAGAAAAGTACGTCGGTTGTCATTTATACACACCCGACTACAAGATCATCCCCCAAAACAAGGATATCCGACTGCCTTACATGGATTTGGCGGATTCGTCGGTGAATGAAAACCGGATGATCAACATACCGGACAAAGCGTTTTCAAAGGATCAGGATTTGCTGGACTGGCACCGGATATCCGTGGAGTATAACTTTGCGCACCATTCCTTTAACTCCTTTGTTCCCTGGAAGGATTATTTCAACCAGCATCCGGAGTATTACGCCCTGATCAACGGCAAACGCACCCCTGAGCAACTCTGTCTGTCAAATACAAACGTATTGGACCTGGTGATCAGCACGCTGAAGGAACGCATGGAAGCAAATCCTCAGGCCGTCTATTGGCCGGTTGCACAAAATGACAGTCAGGTGTATTGTGAATGTGACGACTGTAAAAAGACAATCGAGGAAGAGAAAAGTCCGTCGGGCCCCGTCATCCGCTTTGTCAATGAGGTGGCCAGACAGTTCCCCGATAAAATCATCCCCACCTTCGCCTATCAGTACAGCCAGCCTGCCCCCGAGGTGGTAAAACCTGAAGAAAACGTGCAGATCACGCTTTGTTCGTATACGGTAAACCGCAGTAAACCGATTGCTGCCGATACCTGTGCAGAGTCGCGTAAATTCAGGAAAGATCTGGTGGACTGGGGTAAAATCAGCAACCGGATATGCGTGTGGGATTATTGCTGTAATTTCAATTATTATCCGGCCCCCTATCCCAATTTGCACGTGCTGCAGCCAAATATTCAATTGTTTGTCAAAAATAACGTGGCGGATCACTTCCAGCAGACCGATATCCGCACCGGGGACGCGTTTGCCGAGCTGAAGCTTTACCTGACTTCCCGCTTACTGTGGAACCCGGAAACAGACGTTTCTGCTGCCATGGATGAATTTTTAGCAGCTTATTACGGCGGTGCGGCCGTCTGGATCAGGAAGTATATTGACCAGTTACAAAGCGAACTGATCAAGTCGGGCGACAATTTAGGCATCTATGATCCTCCCTTTTGGCATCAGGACTCCTACCTTTCCGAAGCGAATATCCGGGCATATTACGCGTACCTGGACAAGGCTAAGAAGGCTGTGAAAAACGACCAGACGCTTTCGCGCCACGTCCAACTGGTCCGCTCGCAGATCGACTTCGCGGTACTGGAAATCGCGAAAATGAACATGTTCGGGCCACGTGGCTGGTATGATCCTGCCGGCGCTGTCAGAAACGCCCGGATGGACAGTACGCTGGAGGCTTTCTGCGCCACCTTCAAAGAAGAAAAGGTGGGGCGGCTCAATGAGCTTGGACTGAGCACGGAACGTTACTGCGAACAGACAAAATACGTTTCCAATGTCCGGGTAACCGGCAACCATGCTTTTCGCAAGAACGTGAAAGCGACCCCGGCCCCGTCAGAGATGCTCAGCGATGGCGATCTGACCCTGCTTGCCGACGGTGTCCACGGAGACGATATGGATTTATGGGCATTCCGATGGCTGGGCTGGGAAGGAACAGACATCGAACTTCAACTGGACCTGGAGCAGTGTGCCGGGGCTTCTGCCGTGGAAATGACAACCCTCTGCATTCCTGACCAATGGCGGCGGATTTTACATCCCCTGTCCGTGGAATGCTTCGTCTCAAAAAGTGAAGATGCCGGTTTTCGTTCTGCGGGAACGATAACCCTGGACCACAGTCAGGTTTTCAAAAGCGGGTTATATCCATTTATATTTGACGTCAGTCAGGCGGGCGGCTTTCGCTATGTGAAACTGAAAGTCAGGGGAACCATCGTGGTGCCGAAGCCTCATACCACTGCCGGACGAAAATCAAACGTGTGTATTGATGAAATCATCGTGAAAATATAAGTCATGCGCCAAATTTGACAATTTAAATCGCTGAAATCGCACATTTTCACGGTCGCCTGCCATCGCCATCAGCCTGATCAGGAAACGCATCGTTGATCAAAAAACCAACATCACCAATCTTTTCGGTGAAACGTTTCTTTCGAAAAATGGTTGAAAGAGCGGGAAAACCTTCGGAAGTTCTTGTAAATTTAGCACCCGGATAAACAACGACTTTTCATTCGCTA
>CAZANK010000499.1:0-3034 GCA_964486235.1 uncultured Prolixibacteraceae bacterium
GCATTAGCCTTCCAAGCTAAGGGTCGCGGGTTTGAATCCCGTCTCCCGCTCAAAGGAAATAACGGAATAGTGGAGGATTAGAGGGTTATAATGGATTGTGGGATTGTTTCGGTCGCTGAAGCTGTATTCTTGGTTTTGGGACAATTTCGGACCTGCCGAGCTGACCGATGTCTTCGGTGAATTCTTACGGCCAGGAAAGAAGAATCATGCCGTCAGCCCGCGCGTTTCGTGAGCTGTGCTTTCCTGCCTTATTTCTTGTGTTTTATCATTTTTATTCCGTTATTTATCATCTGATCCACAGGTACCCATGAACAGGAAACCATTCTTTGCTGAAGCGATGCTGCCCATTCTGGTGTTAGTGTCGCTGCTGTCGGTGAACGTGTTTTTTTTTGATGACCCGCTGTCCGGTTCCAACCAGATTGCCCTTTTGCTGTCGGCGACCGTGGCGGGTGTGATCGTCAGGCGAAACGGACAGAAATGGGAGGAGACGATCGAAAGGGTCGTCCATACGATTGGTTCGGCCATCCCGTCTATGTTGATTCTTTTGCTGATTGGCTCGCTGGCCGGAACATGGTTGATCAGCGGGATTGTGCCGGCACTGATTTACTATGGACTGGATATGATTAACCCGTATTTGTTCTTGGTTACAGCCGTTTTGGTATGCGCGGTCGTTTCGGTGTCGACCGGAAGTTCATGGTCCACGGTGGCCACGATCGGTGTGGCTTTACTGGGGATGGGGAAGGCCATTGGAATGCATGAAGCAGTGGTGGCGGGAGCCATTCTTTCCGGGGCGTATTTCGGCGATAAGATATCTCCGTTGAGCGATACCACCAACCTGGCGTCGGCGATGGCGGGAACAGGCCTTTTCACGCATGTCCGCTATATGTTGTATACGACGGTCCCGAGCCTGATCCTGACACTCTTTATTTTTCTCATGATCGGGTTTAACTATGATTTTGGTCATGCTGTATCGGATGTTAAGCAAGTCAAGACTGCGATCGACAGCGCCTTTTACATTACGCCGTGGTTATTTCTGGTCCCGGCGATGTTGTTTGTTATCATCATCTTAAAAGTTCCACCGATCCCGTCACTGATGATTGGCACCCTGCTTGGAGGTTTGTTTGCCGTGATTTTTCAGCCACGGGTCATTCAGGAGATTGCCGGCGATTTGTCCGGCTATGGTCAGGCGTCTTACATCAGTTTTATGCAGGCCATGTTTGGACAGGTCACGGTTCAAACGTCCAGCAAAGCGGTGAATGAATTGTTTACAACCGGTGGCATGCGGGGTATGCTGGATACGGTTTGGCTGATCCTTTCGGCCATGGTTTTTGGCGGGATCATGGAGTCTGGCGGATTACTCAGGCGGATTATCAACCCGGTGATTCGTCGCACCTCATCGACCGGCTCATTGGTGACTTCGACGGTAGCTTCATGTGTTTTTTTCAATACCACGGCGTCCGACCAGTACCTGGCCATCGTGGTGCCCGGACGAATGTTCCGCAAGGCTTACGAGGATAAAGGGCTCAAACCGGAGGTTTTAAGCCGTACGCTGGAGGACAGCGGAACCGTGACGTCCGTATTGATACCATGGAATACCTGCGGTGCTACACAGTCCAGGGTGCTTGGGGTTGCGACATTCGATTATCTGCCTTACTGCTTTTTCAATCTGATCAGTCCGTTCATGACCATTGCTTTTGCCTATCTGAATATCCGGATCAGAAGGATAGCCGGTCATTAAAACAGGTAATTCAATCCCATATAAAATCCGGTGGCGCCATCGCGGGAATCTGAAGCCATTCCATAGTCAAAAGCGACGACAAAGTTCTCATTCATGACGATACGAAGGCCTGCTCCGTCGTGATAAAATTCGTAGGGCACCGTATTGGAACCCAATATCCGTATCGTAAGTGACGGCGGGCAAGGCGCCGAAGTTCCATCCGTTTTTGATCAACTGCCCTTTTTTTCCGTTCTGAGCGGGAGCAGTAGAACAAAAAAGGACCAGGTTCAGGAGGACAGTCGTTCTGTGCATTGATCCTGCCTTTTACAAGGAGGCAATCACTTTTCCCAGTTTTTCTTTTAATTTCCCCTCAATATCGATCTCCGACAGAACGCCAAATCCTGCCTTTTTCAGCGATTCGGTCACTCGCTCCACGGCCTGGTCAAAATCAATTTTAATGGTTTTGCTGATATAATACTTCATAGATTCGATTTTTTGTAAGATGATAATGTCTGCCAGTCACAAATAAGACGAAAAGGTTTTTGCTGTTTTTTCTTAATCAAAAGGCGTGGCCAATTTGACGCCGAACAGGACGCACCGCCGCTGCAATATTCTTTTTAGTGCTCTCATAACGACCAATTTTTCTTCATTTTATAGTTTGACGAAATGCGCTGCGGCAGTTCTTTTCTCTCTGGCTTCTTTGGACGACTGGTCTGCCGCAACACGCGAGTCTTCTTTCGAATTTTTATATTCGGACGGACTCATTCCTGTTATCTTTTTAAACTGGGAACTCAAATGCTGGGTATTGCTGTACCCAAGCCTTTGTGCAATGTCCCGTAACGTCAACCGGGTATGACGTAGCAATTCTTTTGTCTTTTCCGCCTTCTGGGACATGATGTATTTTTCGATCGTCGTCTTTTCGCAGGATGAAAAAAGGCTGCTTAAATAGGAATAATCCTTCCCGAGCAAGAACGAAAGGTAGCTTGAAAAGTTTTGGTTGCCCGGAATTTTGTTCTCATAACGGATCATGTTAATCACTTCCGTTTTAATCGCTTCAACCATCCATTCCCTCTTATCCGAAACCAGGTAAAAGCCTTTTTCCCCGATCCTTTCTTTGAATTGCGCGAATTGTTCTTTTGTACACTTCTTTGACAGGACGACCGAACCCGGGCGGACAGACCTGACCCTTAGCCCCATGTTCAGGGCTTCTTCGGTTACTGTTTGAATACTATCTGAACCGGCCATGTTTTTAAGATACAAATATTGATGCTTCTGCGGGTCCATCAGGAATCGGTTTGTTTATTTGCTGCTCTGTAA
>CAZANK010000500.1:0-3019 GCA_964486235.1 uncultured Prolixibacteraceae bacterium
CGCAGGCATTGATAATCCGGTTTATTCCGCTTCCCCATTGTTCAATCAGTCCCAGCTCTTTAAAAATATGGGCAATTACCCGGTTCCTCGCTTCGCTACGTCCGTTAAAGATATCTTCAATCGTAATGTTACTTGGCAAACTGCCAGGAGAAACTATGTTTACAATATCGTCATAAATTCCTACCTTAACGTCCCGCCCTTGATTCACGTAGTCTCTATGAATTAGGGCTTATGTAAATTGATATATTATGTAACACTACTGTCCGACTAAAAAAATAGAATAAGGGGCTACAGCCCGAAGGTTTCGCCCCCATGTTGTAAGTTTGTATTGCTAAACAACTACAACATGGGTAAAAATACAGAAATTAAATTAGTCGGACAGTAGTGATTTAACATGAATTTGTCGCAATTAGCCGATTATAAATCCTGCCCATCAACCTCTTTCTTTATGCTCCGAATTAATTCATTGGCGATATTTGAGCTTTCGAGTCGCATGATGCTTTCTTCCGCGCTGCCAAAACTCAACAGGTTGATGCTCCCGTACCATGCAATCTTTTGATCAACAACAGCAAACTTCTGATGGATATTTGATCGGAAGACGACAACTATCCCGGAGTTTCTTAACAATTCAATTGTCGTTTGCCAGGAAGTTAAATCCTGTCGTTGAAATCTTCAGATGGCCTGGTCACTACAATCACTTTTACGCCATTTTCAAGAGCAATACGAAGATTTTGTATCATTTGCAAAGTACGCCGTCTTGTCACAAACGGGCTTACAATCAGTATCTCCCGGGACGCATTGACGATATCATTGCAATATACCGGTAAGAAATTGGTCTTATCAAAAATGATATCCGGGGATGCCTCCGCGATGTTTTCTCCCTTTGCCTTATAGCCAATAGATGCGTAACCTGCAAGCCGTTTATTGTACATTCTTTCAAGCATCCGTACCCGAACGTCCACATAGTCATAAATCAGGACCTCCTTTTTCTTTTCAAACAGCCGGTGAAGCCTTCCTGCATATTGTTGTAAAGTTCCTTTCCACGATATGGGCATAGCCAGGAACAGCGTGTCAAGCCTTGGTTCATCAAAGCCTTCACCAATATAACGACCCGTTGCGACCAACGTTAGCGGCCGCTCCTCTGTGATTTCTGAAATCCGGGCCATGGTCTCCCTGGTTTCCTTGACCCCCATCCCGCCCGTGAGTGAAATGACATCCGGAATCCTTTTGCAGAGTTCGCCGGCAAGCAGCTCAACATGGTTGGTCCTTTCTGTCAGAACAAGGCAATTCCTGCCATTTTTATGGCATTGCACCACGTCATCAACGATCAAGTGATTTCTCATTTCATCATCGACGATCCCGGCGTACAATTCATGAATTGGAATATCTTTCTCTTCTTTGTCCAACGGTGTGTTGAATGAAGTGAACCGGGGTATGATAAAATGATCGAAAGGCCTTTTCTCCGCTTGCTTTTTTGCATCGTCCCGATAACGAACCGGGCCACACTGCATAAAAATAATGGGATGATGTCCATCCTTTCTGGTAGGGGTAGCTGTTAACCCGTAAACATATTTGGCGTTCACATTTTTCAAGATCATTTCAAAGCTAAAAGCAGAAACATGATGGCATTCGTCAACGATGACCATGCCGTAATCTTTCACACAATCCTTTACTACTCCCATCCTGTTCAGGGACTGCATGACTGCAATATCAATGATGCTGTTCAATGCTTGTTTCCCTGCCCCCATCTGCCCGATAATGCTCTTCTTCTTTTCTCTTTTCCTGGTCCCGTGATTAATTGGGATTGGCTCATTGATTGTAAGAAAGGCTGAAATCTTTTCCTTCCATTGAGATACCAGGCTAACTTTGTCAACCAGGATCAGGGTGTTGACCTTTCTTTCGGCGATCAATTTTATTGCTGCAACTGTTTTCCCGAAAGCCGTTGTCCCACACAGTATGCCATTATCATAATCCAACAAATTCTCAACAGCCAGCGGTTGTTCATCCCGCAGGCTCCCGTTAAACGCAACGTCGATCTTTCTGCCATGATTCGTTTTATCGGTCCACAACACGTTCGTTTTCATTTTCCCGAACAGCATCTTGATATCCGTCTCACATCCCCTTGGCAAGCACAGGTATTCGGGTGTTTCATCAGAACATGATATAATCCTTGGTTTATCGAAGGTCGGCAGGCGCATGCCCTGGGCCTTGTAGAATTCAGGATTTTTGAAGGCAGCCAGCCGTTTCAGATGATTTAATGCTTTTGAGGAAAACCCGGCTTTGGGAATAAACAACATATTGGATTTTACAATTTCAACTTTAGTGGGGAAATCATTCTTGCCAACCTCGGTCTTTTTAATACTTTCCCATGGTTGGGGCGCTTCCCCATCGTCTGTTTTCAATGTCCCAAGCTCACTCCCCGGGCATAGCTTTGATACCATTCCTTCCAGATTACCTTCGGAAAGCCTTTGGAGGGATGCCAGAAAGGCCCACTGATCTTCTATGGGCTGAAAATGCTCATTGATGAAGGTGCTGTTGTTATTTTCCCTTGCGGCTTTTTGCAGGGGCAACGCTATTAAATTACCAAAACCTCCTTTGGGCATGGTATCCTGATTCGGAAAAAAACGATCATAAGATTTAAAGGTGATTTCATGCCGCTTGTTCATGGCATAGGTAAGCAATGCACTTCCAAATTTCCTGGCCAAAGAAGCCGGTACGGGGTATTCAAAGAAAAACCAGGCATGAGCCCCGTTTCCTGACCGTGACCTTTCAATTGCAACAGGAATTTCAAAAAACGAGCATACTTCCCTGAGTGTCGTGACGTCGTTTTGCCATCCTTCATCGTCAAAATCAATTGCCAGAAACCAGCAGGTTTCGTTTGGGAGCAACGGATAAATGCCGGCAACAAGATTTTGATGACCACGCAGATGTGCATTAACTGCTGTTTCATTCAAAGGAAGAAAATCCTGATGTTTGCATACCGAGCATTTTATTCTAGGCTTTTGGCAGATGCCTGGTT
>CAZANK010000501.1:0-3003 GCA_964486235.1 uncultured Prolixibacteraceae bacterium
ATTGGCGATTTTGACAGGGAATTGGCTTTTGAGGCCATGAAGGTCACGTCGATGCAACACCGCGATGGCATGGGCCTTTACGACAAGCTGGGCTATATGCCGGCCGATGAAATCCAGCAATCGGTCGCGAAATCTCAGGAAATAGCCATCGACGACTGGAGTGTGGCCCTGGTGGCAGAAAAACTTGGCAAAACGGATGACGCAGCCTACTTTCGCAAGCGTTCAAAGAATCACAGGAATTATTTTGACCCGGAAACCGGCTTCATGAGAGGGAAGCTGAGAAACGGAAACTGGACCACTCCTTTTGATCCGGCCTATTCCAAACATGAAGGCAGCGATTATACCGAAGGAAACGCGTGGCAGTATCTCTGGCTGGCACCGCAGGACGTGGATGGCTTGATTGACCTGCTCGGAGGGAAGGAGGCTTTCGCTGAAAAACTGAATCAGTTATTCCTGGTTGAAGAAGGGGTGAAAGGAGAAGAAGCCTCGAGCGATATTTCCGGGTTGATCGGGGCATACGCCCACGGAAATGAACCCGGGCACCATACCACCTTCCTGTTCAATGATGTGGAACAGTCTTGGCGGACGCAGGAACTGAACCGTCACATTCAGACAACCATGTACACGGATCAGCCCGATGGATTGTGCGGGAATGAGGACTGCGGACAAATGTCGGCCTGGTACGTGTTTAGTGCACTTGGTTTTTATCCGGTACATCCGGCAGATTTGGAATACCAGTTCGGCTCGCCCATCGTGCAGGAAGCGCACATCGAGGTTGCTCCCGGAAAGATTTTCACCGTCAAGGCCCCGCAGGCCTCCGACGAGAATAAATATATTCAGGAGGTAAAGTTGAACGGACAGCCGTTAAACCGTCCCTATATCACGCATCAGGAGATCATGGATGGAGGCATCCTTGAATTCACCATGGGAAGCGAACCCAATAAAGAACTGTTTCAGTAAATATGTTTGAGTCCGATAACCAGGTCCTCCGTTCAGGGACAGCCTAAACCGCTGATTGGTTTTATCCGGTGATACGTCAAAACAACAGACTTTTTGGATTTTATTTCCGGCTATTTTAAAAAAAATCTTTTTTTTGCATCTTGGCAATACAGATGGAGCTAACTTTGTTTTAAATTAACCAGGTAACCTAATTCAAACTGCTATGAAAATTACGAGTAAACGAGAGCAAAGGCAAGCTCACTTGGGTTTGCCGAGCGGGAGTAATTTGCGCGAAGCGAAAAAAATCTTGTTTCTTCTCACTGGTCTTTTTATCATGGCTTCAGTCACCTTCGCCCAGGTGGAAGTGAGGAACCTGCTTGTTGAGAACCGGGTCAATCCGGTCGGGATCAGTGAAATGTATCCGCGATTAAGCTGGCAGCTTCATTCTTCCAAAAAGAGGAATGTGGTGCAGACCGCTTTCGACATTCGTGTCAGTGAGAGCCTGGAATCATTGATTGCAGGAAAAGAACTGATCTTCAGTACAGGTAAAATACCTTCAGATCAGTCCGTTTACGTCCAGTTTACGGGGAGTACCCTGCAGCCGGGAAGAAAGTATTACTGGCAGGTACGGGCATGGGATAATGATGATAAAGCTTCAAAGTGGAGTGAACCTGCGTGGTGGGTCATGGGAATTATGGGGCCGCAGAACTGGAGCGCGAGATGGATCCAGCAGGGATTTCGGGAAACGGAACAGAGGCCTTCCCCGATTTTCAGAAAAGAATTTGTGAATGAGAAGAAAGTGAGGCTGGCGGTAGCCTTCATCTCGGCAAGGGGGATGTACGAAGCCGAGGTGAACGGGAAAAGGGTGGGTGATCTGTGCCTGGCTCCCGGATGGACTGCCTATAATAAGCGGATTCAGTATCAGACTTACGATGTGACTTCGCTGATGCAGGAAGGGAAAAATGCCATCGGAGTTACTCTCGGAAATGGTTGGTATCGTGGTCAGATCGGCTCGCAAGGGAAACCCGATATGTACGGAAAGGATCTGGCCCTGCTTTTCCAGATGCAGATCATCTACACCGACGGGACCATTCAGCAGGTTGTTTCGGACGGTTCATGGCGGTCGTCTACCGGGCCGGTCCGTTATGCCGAGATTTATCATGGCGAAATCTACGACGCGAGGTTGGAGAAGAAAGGATGGTCCGTTGCCGGATTTAACGATGCCGGCTGGGATGAAATTGTTCTTCGGGATTATCCGGTGATCAACCTGGTGGCAACCGAGAATGAACCGGTCAGGAAAAGGGAGGTCTTAAAGCCTGTCAGGATTTTGACAACCCCCAAGGGGGAAAAAGTGATCGACTTTGGCCAGAACCTCGTGGGCTGGGTGCAGATGAAGGTGACCGGAAAGCCTGGCGATGAGGTATCTCTTTCTCACTCGGAAGTGCTGGATAAGGAAGGCAATTTTTATACGGAAAGCCTGCGCGCGGCCAGACAGAAGAATGTGTATATTTTGAAAGGAGGGGGGGAGGAGGCTTTTGAACCCCATTTTACCTGGCAAGGTTTCCGGTTTGTCAAGGTCGAGGGTTACCCGGGAGAGCTGAAAGCCGCGAATTTCACGGCAACGGCGCTTTATTCGGATATGGTAAAAACAGGCACGTTTACCTGTTCGGATGCGCTGGTTAATAAACTCCAGGAAAATATTCAATGGAGCCAGCGGGGAAACTTTGTCGATATTCCTACCGATTGTCCCCAGCGAAATGAACGGTTAGGCTGGACGGGCGACGCGCAGGTGTTTGCCCGCACGGCAAGTTTTAATTTCAGGGTGCACAGTTTCTTTTCAAAATGGCTGAAAGATCTTGCTGCCGATCAATACGGGGACGGAAGCATTCCGAATGTGGTCCCCAATGTCCGTAACAACGGGCAATGCAGTCCGGGGTGGGGAGACGCCGCAACAGTGATCCCCTGGACCCTGTATCAGGTCTATGGCGACAAAAAAATCCTGGAAAACCAGTACGAGAGTATGAAAGGCTGGGTGGATTACATGGACTCGCTCAGTGTCAATGA
>CAZANK010000502.1:0-3003 GCA_964486235.1 uncultured Prolixibacteraceae bacterium
CTGCATTTTTTGATGGCCGGTTTTTTGTTTCATCCCCATACTTCTTCTCCATCTCCTGTCCCCAGTTCTCAAGCGCTTTTTCTTCGGTTTCGGTCAGTTCGGTCCCCGATTGCATTTTTTTCATGATCCGGGAAATTTCAGGAGACATCTGGGCCTGAAGGGAATAGATGGAAAACAAAAGACCTATTATCACACTTATAATCCGTTTACTCGTCATTGTTCACGTGAATTACATTTTCTGACTTTGTACTAATCGGCTTTGCGAACCTAATTGCCCCGGAAACGAAGCGTTCCTTCATAGGTCGTTCTTTCAGGACCATATTCAGAATCAAAAGAGAATGACCCCACGATCGGAGCTTCGTCATTGCCCGCCTTTATTGCTCAAACTTTCCGGCCCAGAATTTATAAGCGCCCGACAAAGCGCTGGCATAGGAGTTAACCGCTTTGTAACAAAGCACGTCGACGGAAATGATCACACCCGATTGTAAGGTGGCCATCTCATTCTGAATCTCAATAAGCCGACGGTGATCCGGGAAAAGCGCCTTTACAGTGGTCAGGTATTTTGAAATCGCGTCGGTCAGCATGGGCGACATTTTTTCACAATACTGAAGCCGGAGGTTGTAGATTTGCCTTTCGGCAGCGTTTGACCGGGCAATCTCAGCCGGGGAGCATATTCCCGAGCAAAGCTGTCTTTTCAGGGCCGGAAGCTTTTCATTCATCTTGCGTGTTTCAATGGAATCCTGAAGGTCAACTGCTGTGAACAGGTTGGCAATCCTTTCTATGCGGGCCGTAATTCGCTCGTTAACCACCTTTTGTTCTTCCGCCAGCTCAAATAACCTGGCGCTTTTTGCCTGTTTTTTCGCAACAGCCTGCGGATTTTGTTGTGCCTTCTGCATTTGCCGGCTGGCGTAATTCTGCGCCCACTTCTCCTGGTCGGCTTCGCTCATTTCGCTCAGTTTCTGAACTTCCTCCAGTGAAAGATTGAATTGCCCGCCAAGGCTTTTCTCTGCCATCTTGAGCGCCTGCTCCTCACCGGCATTCTCCCGCTGAAGCCGTTCCAGATCATTCTTGCTCAATCCCGTCTCGCGGGCGACATCCGAAAGCGCTTCCTCTTTTGTGTTCGCCTCATTGTTCTTTGCTTCGGCTTGAATACGGTCAGTAGCTTGTTTTAAGGCTATCAGAACGTTGTCAATGCGGTTTTTAAAACAGTCTATAACCGACACGTCGGCTGTACAGTCCACGTTGGGTACTGCCGGAAGTTGCCCCAGCAAGGCCTCGGGCGTGGTCTGGCCCGACAGGGTCAAATGCAAGGCAAAAAGAATGGTAAACAAAAAGCCTTTGGGTGTCTTTTTCATCGCAATAAGTTTAAAATTATTGATTTGCACTTCTTTCGTGTCTTCTTCTGAGCTTGTTCACGATCAAAAGTAATGCACCCCCGTGTCAAAAGATTGTAAAAAAACGACAACATCCCGCGACTGCCCGGGATGGATTAAACAACAGAATGGAAAAAGATACGATCATAAAATTTTTGAATAACCGCTGTACAAAAGCAGAGCTGGAGAAGGTTGTCCGATGGGCCGACAAAGAAGCCCTCAGTAAAGAAAGTATGGCTTGGGGACTTGCGTACTGGAACACCTGTCAGGAGAAAGACGACTCGGTTGATGATGACAAATTCAGCACCCTTTTTGATAAAATTCAACGGAAGATCAATACCGATGGCCTCCGGAAAAAGACAGGCCGCAAATCATTATCGCTGGTTGCCACCTGGTTGATACGGGCAGCGGCTGTTTTGCTGATCCCGGTACTTTCCTTTTTGCTTTACGCCCTTTCCGAATTAAAAACTGAATCAACAAAGTATGCCCGTCTCGCGGTTGACTCATTGGAAATTATTGCCCCCGTGAATGCCAGGGCTGTTGTGCAATTACCCGATGGTTCAAAAGCTCATTTGAATTACGGCAGCAAGATCAAATATCCACCAGTTTTTTCGGGCGACACCCGTGAAATAAGGCTGGCAGGAGAAGGGTATTTTAACGTGGCACATCATCCTGAACATCCTTTTATCGTTAAAACCGGAAAACTGACTGTCAAAGCGTTAGGGACTGTTTTTAATATTTCAGCCTATCCTGACAATGATCTTGTTGAAATAACCTTGGTGAATGGCTGCGTTGTCCTGGAGCGAAATGTGTTTGATGGCAGGAACCAAAACATTGGCACCATGGTCCCCGGGCAACATGTAAATTACGATATCAAAACAGGCATCCATTCAAGTACCAAAGGGAACATCGAAAAATACATCGCATGGAAGGATGGCAAACTGGTTTTTGAAGATGCCAGTATTTTTCAAGTTACCGAAAGGCTAAGCCGCATGTTTAATGTGGATATCGAATTGAGTGGTGATTTCAGCGACTGTATGTATTCGGTCACTTTTATCCATGAATCCCTTTTTCAAGTGCTGGACTTGATGGCCCTGGCCACTCCCGTTAAATACAGCGCGTTTCCCCGGGAAAAACTGCCGGATGGAACCTATTCAAAACAGAAGATCGTCATTGAAAGAAGATAGCCTATGATGAATTAAAAAAACAGGGAAATGCGCTAACATTTCCCTGTAGATTGTAAATAACCAATCCTGTAGCAACAGGATAATTTTTAACTAATCAATACAAAAGTATGAAAAAAATTACTGATTTAATCGGGAATGTCAAAATTCCCAGGATGAAAAAATTATTTAGGATGATGAAACTAACGAGCTTTTTTCTCCTGATTTCTGTGGTGAGCGTATTGGCAGGCAAAACGTACTCACAGACAAAAACGTTGACGCTTATCCTGGGCAAAACGACTGTGAAGGAAGTGCTGTCAGAAATCGAAGACCAAAGCGGACTGTATTTTATGTACAACTCGAAGTATGTTGACGTTGACAGAGAAATTTCACTAAATGCTGCCAATCAGAAACTGGAAGCCGTACTGGATTTACTGTTTGCCGGGACCAATGTGAATTATACCATG
>CAZANK010000503.1:0-3000 GCA_964486235.1 uncultured Prolixibacteraceae bacterium
GAAAATGTCAAAATCGGGAAAGAAGGCGGAGAAATCGTGAAAGACAAATTGACGATCAAAGTTCCGGCCGATGCCTTTGCTGCCAATGTCACGCTGGAGATTAGCAAACAGGCTGCCGGCACGGTCATGCAGGGGTATGAGGCGTCAGCCTATTACAAAGTCAAAGTGCCTCAGGATTTTTCCAAGCCACTGACGGTCCAGTTGCCCGCCACCAAAGCAATCACCTCGGGCGATGTTTTTGTCCGCTTCGCGGTTTCCGGGTTCCAGGTGAGCACGCAGCAGGAAAGCCAGACGGCCTGCTGGGTGAAAGCAAAGAAAGAGGGCGATGTGTATGTGGCAGATTTGCAGCCCGGCGGAGAAGTCGCCAATGAGGCGGTCGAATTCACGGTGGGACTGGTGAAGGATTACCAGGCATCGGAAGGGCTGGAAACGCGGGCAGCCACGCCCGGCCCTGCCTGTGTGATTATCGCTCCCGCCAAATACAGCAGTCACAGCGAGAAACTTAAAGGGTGGGCAACCGATGCGGTGAATAAATTGAAGGCCATCGGGTTTAGCTTCGATAAACGAAAAAGCCCCATTCAAATTGAGGTAAAAGAAATCAACAGGGAGGACAACTACGGTTATTTTGTGGCCTCCTGGTGGAACAGCGAGTACAACTCGATTCAGTTGAACGCGCTGCAACTTGAGAAAACGGCAGAGATGAAAAGGGCCATGATGCACGAGATGACGCACTTCACCCAGTATTACTACGATCCGCGCCCCACGTTTGCGAAAGGAACCAGTTCGGGTGATTTCCTGTGGATGGATGAGGCGGTGGCCGTTTGGGCAGAGAAACTGTATGTTGAGGGCATTTCTTCGGTGCAGCAGGGGAATCAGTTTTGTCCGGTTGACGGTTTTTTCCCCCTTGAGGGAGAAGAAATACCCTCGCACGGGTATGGCATGGCCGGCCTGATCCAGTGGTTGGCAGAAAAATACGGGGACAATAAGATCGTCAGCCTGCATGGAAAACAGTTTAGTAAGGCGGCATCGGTTTACGAGGCCTTTAGCCAGGCATTCCCCGACTTGTTTACGGGATATGGCACATTCCTGAAAGACTATGTGGAAAAAGGAGGCGTAAAAGACTTGCTGCCGGGAGTGACCAGGGCCAAACTGTACGTGGCCGATATGAACGAAGTGAGCAGCCCCACAAATCAGCCGTTGGGAGGTAATCGGTATTCGGCCTTTATCGAACGGATCGGCATCGATCCTGAAATGAAGCTGCCTTCGAATGGGGTAACCATGAGCATCTCCGTGACGGGCGGAGAAAGTGACGGGACCGGGCAGTCGTGCGGGTTGTTCAGGTACAGCAATGACACCAAAAAGGTAAGCAAGCTTGCTGATTTCCATGATTCATACGGCTTTAGTGACGTGGTGAACCTCAAAGACAAGAAAGACCAGTTGTACGTGGTTTACTACCATCCTTACAACAAGGTGAGCCAGGTTAAGATGACTGTCAAGCTGGAAGACCGGCCCGATTTTAACGTCGGCATGCTCAAGATGGAGGTCGCCGGCCTGGTGAATGTTGGCAAAACGTTTGCTGCCTGGATTCCGGATGAATTGTATTTCCAGTTTAAAGATATGAAAGGGAAGACCACGTCTGCCGGAACCAGGCTGACCTATACCTCTTCCCTGACCCGTAAAGGTGTAGAATACGGGTATGATGCGGAACACGAATGGATGCTCACCCTGGAGATCGACACAAAAACAAATAAGATTATCAGCGGCAGCGCGAAGGAGGTCAATACAAATTTTTACAAAGGTCAACCACCAACACTAAGGTCCCGGTATACGACTTCCGTTGAATTTCGTGATATCCCGTTCCAAAAAATCAGTTCAGGCCGCCACACCTTTGTTGCAACCAAGGCCGATGGGAAGATGGATCATTACGTGACAACCTTTTCCTATAAAACAGAAGAAAATCCCTATGGAACGATACAAACCAAGGTGTATGATTCCTGGAACAGCAATACCGATTTTTCGATCACGATTCAGTTGGACAACCTATAGGGAAGCCGGGTGACCGGTAGCTTGCCGGTAAAAGCCGGAAGAGCTGATAAATAAAGTCGCTGAATTTCAGCGACTTTATTTATTTCGTGACCCCGGCGGGACTCGAACCCACAACCTGCAGAACCGGAATCTGATATTCTATCCATTGAACTACGGGGCCTGAAAGCGAATGCAAAAATAGTAAAACATTTCTTTTTTCACGGGAAAAAAATGAAAACTTAGCGCCGGAACGGTTTGTTTTGAATTGTTGATAATTCTTATCGCAGAATAGGGGCTGAACGATTGAAAATACATTACTTTTGTCCTAATTATGGAAACATTTGCAATGGCAGAGGATATTCTGGAAAAAGGAAAGCAGTTTTTTGAGGAATATACCAAAAAACTGCTTAAGAACAAGGATCTTTACATATCAGATCATTTACAATTGAAAAAGGACCACTCGCTCAGGGTGGCTGGGTTGTCGGCCGATATCGCGGAAAAACTTGGATTGGATGAGGAGGACTGCAAGACGGCTGAGCTGATCGGGTTGTTACACGATCTGGGAAGATTTCATCAGTTTGAAAAATACCAGAGCTTTGACGATTTGAAGACGGAAGACCACGCGGTTTTAGGTGTCAGCGTGCTGAAGTCAGCGGAATTTTTCGGGGAGTTACCCGAGGCCAGGCAGCAGGTCGTGATCCAGACGATCGAGATGCACAATAAGCTGGCGGTCACTTCAAAAGAAAAGCAGGTGATCCTGTTCAGCCAGGTTCTGAGGGATGCCGATAAGTTGGATTTGTGGGAACTGGCCGTTTCTCATTTGAAGCGGGACGGCTCTTTCAGCCTTCCTTCCATCTGCTTCAACTTGCCGAAGACCTCCGGCGTCAGCGAAGTGGTGGTTAAGGGAATTCTGTCGGGTAAGCCGGTTTCTAAAAAGGATTTGCAGTCGGTAAACGACTTTAAGCTTTTCCTGAT
>CAZANK010000504.1:0-2999 GCA_964486235.1 uncultured Prolixibacteraceae bacterium
GGGAATCTCCTTTAAAAAAGTAAAAAAGCGTGGTATTCCCTGCGCTTTCGTTTATCTTTGCAGGTTTAGAAAGCCACCATGGAAGAGAACAGTAATTTAAGAAAGATACAGGAAGCTATCGACTCCCTGCCCGAAAATTTCAGCATCCTGGAAGAGCAAATTGACGTGAATCTCCAAATGGAGTATTTTGATTATACCAGAGACAAGAGAAACAATCAAAAAATTGAGGATTTTGCCGCGGCCGAGGTGCAACTGAATGACCCCGCGGAAAAGACAAATACAAAAAAACACCTCCTGGTCCAATTGGCAGGACATGACCAGGTGGAAGCCTTCCGCGTCATTGAACGTTTCCATAAAAAAGCAAAGGGCAAACTACGGAAATGGACCGTCCTGGCCCTTCAGGAAAGCAGAATGATCCTGCAAAGTTCGCTGCTGGGCGAACAACAGGTTTTTATCTCGACCGGACTCGGGGGAAAGGGACAAAACATCCGCTATTTTATCGCGTTGATGAAGAAAGACACGAAATCCCCTTTCTCCGGGACGCAAACCAGGATCATCGAAACGGAATTCAGCTTCTTCCTGAGCAGGAGCGAAGGGGAACTGGAGAACATGCGTTTTGAAGGGGAATTTGCCCTGGGGTCCTTTCTTTTTCCGCTAAAAAAGAACCTGCAGGATATCTTCCGTTCATTTATCGAAGAGTGCAACCAATATGGCGATTTTTTGCACGAAGATGTGATTATCACGAACGTGAAGACCCTGACGGTCGACGAAGTCCGGAAATTTCTAACGCAACATCCCAATGAAGCAGAATAGAATCAATGCCGCCCTGCAGATAATACAAACTATCTTTCAGAAAGATGTGACGATCGAAGACAAAATGCGGAAGGATGAAGCATAAAAATAGCCGTTTTAGTTGACGGTTCTGACAAAAAAATACTATATTTGCAGCGCTTTTAAAACGGCCCCGTAGCTTAATGGATAGAGCATCTGACTACGGATCAGAAGGTTGGGGGTTCGAGTCTCTCCGGGGTCACAAAGAGATCGATGCCGTAACTAATAATCTATTAGTTACGGCATTTTAATTTCTGATTTGCACAACAATTGCACAACTCACTTTTTTTTTAAGCTTTTGAGGCTTTCCTGCTACTCCAAAGTGTAAACGCTTGATGTAAACGCTTATATAAGATTTTTCATTATATAATTCCCGTCGATTTTTGTATATAATTTCAGATGAACAATAAAAAACCCGGTGGCTGGCCGGGCGGTAGCATTTCGGTTAAATCATATTATTACTCCGAAGCCATCTTTTCCCTTGCGGAGTGAGGCACCAAATTAGAAACGCAATACACGGAATGCCTAACATACCTAAAATAATTAATGTACCTGTCATTGTTTATCTTTTTTATTGGTCAAAATAAGGCATGCGGCCAAAAAACTAAGAGCTATTACGCCACTTAAAGCGTAAATAAGCCAGCGTACGTTTTCAAGATCCTTGATCAGCGAAGCTACAAACACACCGGTTACAAAGTACTTTGATACGTCGATCAGATAATTTCCTAATTTTTCTTTCCACATAATGATAAAAACATATTGCCAAATTTAGTGCCGATATTTCAGATTTTCAAATAATCTTTCACAGCCTCGATCGCCTTCGCTGCGCTCCGGATTGTGGTTGATCAGGCAAAGGCCAAAGGAGCGGACGCGGTTATCAGCTTGCATTATGAATATATCCCGGCATTCAAGAACCAGCCGAGTGGATGGTATGTCTCGGGAATGGCCATAAAAAGGTAGAAGTTTAAGAGGGATGGATCCCGGCTCCCGCGCCCACGCGTTATGATAGTGAAAAAATCTTCACACAAGATAAGATCAGTAACTCCCAGCATAGAAAAAGCCGGTCCATTGGGCCGGCCATCATATCTGTATCAAAGTTACTTCTGGCGGAGCAGGGGACTATCATTATCACTATTCACCTCAGGTATGCTCCATGTCCCCTACTACCTTTGTTGTTGAATCTGTTCCCATATTCGCCCTCCTTTCAATGGTCTTAACCAATTTATAAAGTTCAATAATACAAATCAGTACCGACAAAGCCGGGTACATTATGGAGGCAACAGTCACCAACGAGGTGAATAGCCAGATAACGCATTTCAATTGGCTGGTGACTATCAAGAAGCGTGCCATTGCGTTTGCTGACAAAAAGCTGAAGGCTTACGATAAACCAGGTGTGGCTTTTATGCGAAAATGATCCCAGGTAATTTCGATTTTTTGCGTTCCCATAATTCAAGTTTTTAACTTTATAGTACTATATTTATTCACAAATGTAGTACGATGAAACTACATTTCAAAATTTATAGTATACTTTTTGCACTATTCTTATAATATTTCGTAGTGGGATGTGGATACAATATAAAAAATGATATTACATTTGTTTGAAAAATATAGTTTTATGAGCTTACGAATCAAAGAGGTTATAAAAGAAAAAGGCCTGACCGTCCAAGTAGTGGCTGAAAGAATGGGGATAAACCGGGTCGGATTGAGTAATCACATCAATGGCAATCCAAGCGTTGAGGTTTTACAAAGGATCGCAAACGCTCTGGAGGTTGATATTACCGAATTATTCGTCCCGGCCCGGGCGGATGAGTTTACCTGCCCGAACTGCGGGACCAGGCTGACTGTTTTTCAGAAAAAATGAGAGGGTTGTTGACCCTCTCACCACGATAGCCCTCTACTTGCGTAGTGGGGCTCGGCTTAACATCCCGCAATTGCGTCGGGCCTTGCATTCCCGCCCCGGGTGGGCAATCGTTACAAATATAAATTAAATCACTACTGACCGGTTAAAGTTTCAGTAAAAAATGGGGCTACCGCCGCAAGGTTTCGCCCCGATGTTGTAAGTTTGTTTTGCTAAAAAAACTGCAACATGGGCAAAGATAGTGAGAAAAATTTAGTCGGTCAGCCGGAAAGAGAAGATTAGTTTTGAGAAGTTTTATGCCTTCGATTCC
>CAZANK010000505.1:0-2998 GCA_964486235.1 uncultured Prolixibacteraceae bacterium
GGTCTGAAACCGGAAGACCGTGCACGCACTGTCCGGAACAGGAGTTACATCCCGAGCAGAACATGCCTGTTTCTCGAAGGGCCAGTTGAAGGTCCTCCTTTTCCTCGGGCAAAAGAGCGATGTCGCCGGCAACCGACCAGTTCTCCAGGAGCATCTCGAATGAGACAATTCCGGGGATGCAGGTGTGGATGCAGGGATTTGACAACGCCCATTTCAGCGCCGCCTTGGCGTTCACTTTTTTCGTCTTCGCCTCGTCCAGCCAACCTCCCGCCATATTCTTCATCCCGACAAGCCCTATCCCGGCATCGTGCGCTCTTTGAAGGGCATTTGTCATTTCTTCGTCATTGGCAAGACGGAAATTATAGCTTGTAAGGATCACTTCATAGAAACCGCGCTCCAGGGCGGTATTGATCATCCCGGCCATGTTGCGATGCGTGGAGAAACCGACATGTTTCACTTTTCCCTGTTCTTTCGCTGTTTTCAGGGCCCCGATATAATCCTCGTTATACAGATACTGCGAATCATCGGCTGCATGAAGATAGAGGATGTCTACAAAGTCCATCTTCAGCCGCTGCAGACTGAGGTTCAGCATTTCAAGGAACTTTTCTTTCGAAGTCCCTTTCCCGGGATGAATCTTCGTCGCAAGCACAAACGAATCGCGCGGCTTGTCTTCAAAGAAGTTCCCTACCATTTCTTCATTGCGGCCCTCCTGGTAACCGTGAGCGGTGTCGAAAAAAGTGATGCCGCTTTGGTAAGCCGCTTTCAGGATATTGGGATTGTCGGCCCGCATCACACCCATGCTGACCACGGGAACCCTGATGCCGGTCTTGCCAAGTGTCCTGAAGATGATTTTATCCTTTTCTGCGTCTGGAAGGGGCGACGGGGAGGCGACTGCCGCCGTTGTCGCCGCAAGGCTGGCAGCACCGGTAACGCCGAGCTGCAGGAATTTCCTCCGGTCTATGCTTGTCTTTTTCATCATCCTGGTTTTTTATAGCTGAGTAAGTGACCCAGCGACTAAAGATAGCGAACATCCAATCACCTGACAAAAAAATACTTTAAACAAGTGTTAATGCGTTCAATATTTTTTTTGCCCGATGCACCCGTAGGTTTAATAATAATTTTTACATTTGCCTTTGGAAAAAACAGACATTTTGCGGGAGTAGCTCAGTGGTAGAGCATCAGCTTCCCAAGCTGAGGGTCGCGGGTTCGACCCCCGTTTCCCGCTCATTGAAATAAAGGGCTGATAATTTTTATAACTATCTGGAAATCAGCCAAAAACAAAAAAGAAATAGAATAAGAAAGCTTTCCAATGGAGGAAGGTTTTTTTATTTTACAGCAAAAAAAAGCAAGAAATAAGTATATTTGTGGTAAAAATTTCTACAAATATTCTACAAAAAAGTGGCAACTTTTAAAGCGGAGGTATACAAACATCAAAAAAAGAATGATGGTACCTATAATATTAAGATCAGGGTCTTCCATAATCACGGTAAGAGGTATATTCCTACACAGTTTTTTGTCACGGCTCAAGATTTGACCAAAAAGTTAAAGTTAAAGGACAAATACTATATTGGAGTAACTGACAAGCTGATCAGCGAGTATAGAATTATTTTGAACAGAAATTCGGATAAACTCAATACTATGACTGTTGATCAGGTTGTTGATTTAATTACGAGAAAGCAGGATGAGGAATTCTTTATTCTTGATATTGTCCGGTATGGGAGAGATTATGTCACAGAGCTAAAAAAGAAACAGCCTGGAACGGCGTCTAATTTTAATACGGCTTTAAATAAACTGGTTGAATTTGCGGGCAAACAAGAGATTGATGTAAGTGAGATCAATACAAAATTTTTAAACGACTGGATAGAATGGATCGCTTCGCAGCCTGCCGCTCCCGGAAAGACGAAAGGAGACCGGGCGCAGTCGTTATATGTCAACTGCCTTGGATTTATTCATAAGAAGGCCAAAAAGGAATTTAACGACGAAGATAAAGGGATTATCAGGATACCCAGATCACCATTTTCTTCTGACCTTGAATACATCCATATCGGAGAAACCAGGAAAAGAGCGATTGGCATTGATAAAATAAAAAAAATAGCGAATTTACCGTATGAGGAGGTTGTTGGTCAACCATCCCGGTATAATTTAGCCAAAGACGTGTTTATTATGAGCTTTATGCTTATTGGGATGAATGCTGCAGATCTGTATGATTGCAAAAATTACGCCGATGGCCGGATAACTTACAACCGGGTGAAGACAAGAACCAGACGGAAGGATAAGGCGAAGATCAGCATAAAAGTGGAGCCGGAGGTACAGGCGCTGGTAGATAAATACCGGGATCCGGACGGGATCAGAGTGTTTAATTTTTACAAGCGTTATTCAACGGTTAACAATTTTGGGAAGGCCATTAATATTGGTCTTAAACAAATTGGGGAAAATGTGAAAGTGGATGATCTTGAATTTTACGCGGCCCGTCACTCCTGGGCCACATACGCAATCAATGTACTCGGTATAGACAAATATATTGTTCACACTGCTCTTAACCATGTTGATGAAGAAATGAAGGTTACTGATATGTATGTAGAAAAAAGCTGGGACCCGATCGATAAAGCCAACCGGCAGGTTTTAGACGGGCTAAAACTTGAAATAGGTTCCGTTATTGAGCCGATAAGACCTGAAAAGAAAAAGACAACAGTTTGCGGTCACAAATTGTGACCGCAAGATCTGCTTTGTTTAAGGTGCCAAAATTGTACCTTGAAATTACCCCTCTTTCGGCTTGCCAAACCCAAAGGAGATAAAACAAGGACTACTTTTGGGGGTAGTGATATCGCAGCGATAAAACGTAAATATCATTCATTGATTCCCGCACAATATAAACCATACGATGCTCAGAGGTGATTCGTCTCGACCATTTGCCGGAGAGTTCATATTTCAATGGCTCTGGCTTTCCGGTCCCGGAATAAGGATGCTCTTTTAGCTCCTCAAAAAGGGAAAAGATTTT
>CAZANK010000506.1:0-2992 GCA_964486235.1 uncultured Prolixibacteraceae bacterium
ACCCACATCGCCAACGCGTAGCCGGCCTTCAGTTTTTGCTTCACCAGCAGCCAGGTGATCCCCGCGGCGAAGCTCACGAATACCAGGCTCCTGAAGGCATCGGCACGAAGCACCGCCCGCCTGTCGGCCCTGAGCGCCCCCATCAGTTCGCCGGGCCATCCTGCCTGCTCCAACCGGACGTCCGATGGCGCCCGGAAGTCGCCGGCCAGCCCGGGAATGATCACGAACACCAGGGCCAGTCCCCCGGCAATATACCACGCATACGACAACTTTTTCAGCGCCTCCTCCCTGCTCAGGCGCATCTTCCAGAGTTCGCCGACCGTCAGCGCCCCCATCAGGGCCATGGCAAACTGCTGGATCACGATGATATTTTTCACATCCCTGAACTTGTCATAACCCGGGAAGTGGTCGATCATGAAATGGCTAAGCAGCGGAATGTTCTTGCCCAACGACAGCAGAAACGACACCACCACCACGGCGGCGATCCACCACTTGTCGGGCCCCCTCACCACGAAGAGGCCGAGGACGAACAAGAAGCACAACACCGCGCCGTAGTAAAACGGCGCGGTGGCAATCGGCTGACTTCCCCAATAGAGCGGCAATCCCCTGCTGATCCGCTCGGCGGCCGCCTTGCCCTGGTTCCTTTCAAAGAACCGGTACACGGCCGACTTCTGCCCCAGCGGCTCACTCATGCCGCCGCCTTTGAAGCGTGCGATGAATGCCGTCATGGCTTCGCCCAGGTCATAACTGTAATCCAGGATATAATTTTTGTCCAGCCCCGCTGTTTGGTTTTTCCCGTCGGTGACCAGCTCCGACTTCCCGCGGGTGGAATACTTGCCGTATTCCCAGGTCGTGTACAGGCGCCCGAAGTTGGTGCCCACGGCCAGCAGCAGCGTCACGGCCAGCAGCGCGGTCGCCTTCGCGAATGCCGGCAGCCGTTTTTCACGCGCCGCGGCCACCAGGTAGGCGACCCCGATCAGGAAGACCATGATCGCGGCATAGTAGGTCATCTGCGGATGATTGGCGCTGAGCATCCACGACAGGGCGACGGCCGCCAGCAGGCTTCCGGCGACAGGCCGGGCACGGTACGCCAGGATCACCCCCGCCACCAGCAACGCCATGTAGGTCAGCGTGTGCGCCTTCGTGAGGTGCCCCGCCTGGATGATGACGAAAAAGAATGAGAAGAAGCCATATGCCAGCGCCGCGGCGAAGGCGGCCCACACGTTGACCCCGCAAACGAGGCATAATATGAAGAAAAACAAAAAGTTATAAAAGACAAGGCTCACCGGGCGGGGCAGGCTGGTCATCCACCGCTGGATGCCGGCGAACACTTCGCCCTTGTAAACCGTCGAAATCAGGTAAGCGGGCATACCGCCAAACGCGCGGTTGGTCCACAAGGCCTCTTCGCCGGTCTGCTCCCGGAAATCGCGGATTTCCTTCGACATACCCCTGAACATCTCGCCATCCTGCGCGGCAAGCTGCTTTCCTTCCAGCACAGGCGACATGTAGGCCAGGCCGATCACCAGGAAAAGAACCACCGCGATCAGATAAGGAATCATTTTATTCATCTGGGATGCACTTAAAATAACTACTTTTACAGTTTTAAACGATACAAAAATAAACCAAATAAAATCATTTACGAATTTTTATGGGGATCATCGTCAAACAATCCATACAAGGGAGCATCTGGTCTTACCTGGGGGTCCTGGTCGGCTTTGTCACCACGTCGTACCTGTACACCGAATACCTCAACCCCGAGACTGTCGGATTGTTTGGCCTGCTGATGGCCATCACCACGCTCACCAGCCAGTTTGCCACGCTCGGCATGGGCGGCGTCACCGCCCGCCTTTTCCCCTACTTCCGCGATCCCGGGAAAGGTCATCACGGATTTCTTTTCATCGCACTGGCGGTCCAGGTCGCGGGGTTCTCGCTGTTCCTCGCCGGCTACTCCCTCTTCCGGGATACCCTGATCGGGAACAACCTTGAAAAGTCACGGCTCTTTGCCGAATACATCCACCTGCTGGTCCCGCTGACCTTCTTCATGCTCCTTTTCAGCTTTCTGGACAGCTTAAACCGGGTGCTGTACAACGTGGTACTGGGCACGTTCCTTCAGGAATTTCTCCAGCGGGTGTTGATCTTCGCCGCCGTCATCCTCTTCGCACTTCGCCTGCTCACCCTCCACCAGCTCATCCTGGCCTGGGCCGTCGCCGTCTCCCTGAAAGGCGTGATCATCCTGGCCTTTTTGTTCTTCAAAAAAGAAATCGACCTGCGTCCCGATCTTTCGTTCGTCGGCCGGGACCTGCGAAAGGAGATCGTCTCTGTCGCACTCTTCTCGATCGTCGGGGGAATGGGGTCGCTCATCATCTTCAACATCGACAAGATCATCGTCAACCAGATGCTCAACCTGGCGAACACCGGCGTCTATACCATCGCCTTTTATTTCGGCACCCTGGTTGTGATCCCCTCGCGCCCGCTGCTGAAGATCTCCGGGACCCTGATCGCCGACGCCTGGGCCCGCGACGACCTCGACAGCATCCGCGCGATCTATGAAAAAAGCTGCATCAACCAGTTCATCATCGGCGGATTTCTTTTCCTCGGCATCTGGGCCAACATCGACAACATCCTGACCATCCTCGGCGAAGACTACCTGCAGTCGAAATGGGTGATCTTTTTCATCGGGGCAGGATACCTGATTGACATGCTCACCGGGGCCAACGCGCAGGTCATCGCCTATTCGAAGTCCTACAAGATGTCGTTGCTGTTCATGGTCATCCTCATCGCCGTCGTCGTCCCGCTCCTGTATCTTTTCATCCCGGTCTGGGGCATCACGGGCGCTGCCATCGCCATTGCCGGGGCATTATTCCTGAATAACCTGATGCGGTATCTTTTCCTGATTCAGAGATACAAGCTGCAGCCGTTCAATTTCAGGTTTATCGTGGTCATCGCCTTTTACGCGTTTGTCTTCTTCCTGACGACGCTGCTCCCTCAAAAA
>CAZANK010000507.1:0-2989 GCA_964486235.1 uncultured Prolixibacteraceae bacterium
GAAGGGACTGTCTTTTTTTCCCTTGCCGGTGCAGACATGCAGGGTGGTGCCGGCGCTGATGGTATGATGCGGTCCGTCGCTGATTCCCCGGAGTTCCACGCCTTCTTTCAGGATCAGGTTCCGTCCGAGCTTGTAGTCGCCTGCCGGGAAGAAGACGATTCCCCCGCCGTTGGCCGCGGCGTCGTCAATGGCTTCCTGAACCGCCGGGGCGCAGTCGTTCCCGCCATGGGGATCGGCGTGGTAGGGTGCGGCGGTGATTACATACAGGTTTTCTTTTCCCGGCCGGCAGTTTTTGTCGGGCGCGGGCTTCAGTCCGGGCAACGGGCGGAAGGAGACCGGCGCGGGGCCGATCTTTATCCGGCTGTTGTTCCGGTCATAGACCAGGTTACACGATGGGTCGATCCGGTTTCCCAGCAGCTCGGCCTGCTGCACGCGCGAAGAGCAGTATACCGACGGCGCGTCGATGTCGCTGTCGAGGATGGTGACCGTCCCGTCGAACAGCACGACCTCTCCCCGGCCGATCCGGCAATGCTGCAAGGCCAGGTGACCGTTTCCGTTGTTTCGCAGGACATGCTGCCCTTCGAAGCGGCAGTCGTGAAACTGGATGACCGAGTTAAACGTCTCGGCCGTCTCAAAGCCGACCTTCGTGCCGTGAAACTGCGACTGCGTGAAGGCGATTCCATAGGGGTTGGCCCCTTTTACCAGCACGGCCTTTTCGCAGTCTGTCAGCGTAAAGTCGTAGAACTGGGCGTTGGGGTAAGCTTCCGGCGCCCCGCTTTCCAGGTCGAGCTCGGGAGAGCCGGAGATTTCAAATCCCACGCGGTAGCCTTCCACGCGGACATCGTACCCGTATTCCCAGTCGCTGCGGTACATGACCAGGGCGGTACCGTTTTTTCGGGTCCACGCCGTGATCTCCTCCCGGGCAGGTGCCCCCGGCAACGCCGAACGACTCCAGACCCCGGGCTGAAAGTGAATGCCTTCCAGCCGGCCGATGTCAAAACACCGGTCAAACAGCAACCCGGTTTTAAGCGGCGTGCCGTAGACCTCGTGGATATAGTGCAGCGCATTTCCCCCGGGACCGATCCGGATTCCCCGGTAGGGGTTGACCAGCGTCACCCGTTCCACCAGGCCATTTTCCTCGGCCGGCTGATGGATGCACCAGGGATAGGCAACGACCTGGCGGGCGTCCTGCTCCGGATACCAGATGTTCAACTCTTTCACGCCCGCACAGCGATGCAGGGTGATGAATGCGCTTCCCCCTTCGTTGCCCTTGCCGCTTTTCACCATCAGCAGCGTGCCGTGGATGCCTTGTTCATCGGGCGTCTTCCACTCGCCCCGCAGGACAATGTTTTCATAGATCACCAGAGGCCCGGTGAGGAGGTATTTTCCTTCCGGTACAAAGATGACCCCTCCGCCGTGATGGCGCATGGCACTCAGGGCTTCCCGGAATGCGCCGGTGTCGTCGGTGAGGCCGTCACCCTTTGCCCCGAACTCCAGTACCGAATCGCCCGCGACGATCACGTTGTTTGTCGGGTAACGCGACGACCGGATCTGCCAGGAAGGGGCAGGGTAAGAAGGATCCTGACCCCATGCGGGGAAAAATGAAAACAGGATCAGGATGAAAAATAATTTCTTCATGATGTCTTATTTTTTAGAGTCGGATGCACGGCAGCCGGCTTTTTCGTTTTATGGGATTGTCAGCACCGGCAGGGTGATTTGTGACGGGTGTGCCGGTCCGAAATAAAAGGTTTGCGTGGCAGTCCGGCATACCCGGGCAGACGCGACGGGTTCACCGGTATTCAGGTGCAGGTTGTAGCGCGGGAACCAGGCCGACGTGATCACGATGCGGAGTTTGTGGCCGGAATTAAGCTGGTAGCCGGTGGGCCAGGACTCCAGGTCGACGCGGCTGACCCTGCCCGGGTGGAGCCGGACATGTTTTCCTCCTTCCTGGATGTTGATGATCGTGTCGTTCGGGAAGACATCCTGCACGAGGATCATGAAATCCGTATGGGCGGCGGTGCTGCTCACATACAGCGAGGCGGAGACCGCTCCCAGGAGCGCCAGCGGCTCGCGGAGCACGTCCGATTCGAACACCCACTGATCGGCCCGGGAGGTGTTTTTATTCTGAACGCCCGGTCCGGTGTCCATGCCGATGAAGGTCCCGCCGATGCTGGGGAAGGGATCCGCCGGGTCATACACAAACTGCCGCTGTCCGGACTCCCTTGATTGTTCGGGCACGATCCGGTCGTTTGCCAGGTAACAGACCTTCGGGCCGACCTCTTTGGGCGGCCAGCAGTCGCTCCCGAAGTAGGCGTTCCTTTCCATGATAAAGAAGTTGTACTTGTGGTCCGTGAAGGGGGCTCCCGGGACGTCCGTGTCTTTTCCCAGCAGGGTTTTTTCGAGGAAGCGTTCCATGAGGGCTTGCCGGCGCCCGGTTTTATCACCACCGCCGTATTCATTTCTGAAGGCCTGCGGACCGTGGCACCAGGGACCGACGATCATCCTGTTCCCGGGGTTACGCGTGCGCCGGTCAATCTCCAAAAAATCGTTTAACTGTGCCGGCAGGAAGATGTCGTACCAGCCGGCGATCGACAAGACGTTGGCGTTGGCGGTTTTCCGGTGGTTCATCGCCCGCCAGTAGCGGTCATTTTTCTCGTGCCGCAGCCAGTCGTTGAAAAAGCGGTTGTCTTTGAAGGTCAGGTCGTCAGCGACCGATAGCGGCAGGTGCCGGTAACTTTTCCCGAGCCTGGCCACGATGGTGTCGGGGGGCAGGGGGATCACGTTCTTCGTGTCGACCATCAGACCCCAGTTGCAGGCCGTTGCCAGCGAAAAGAGGCCCTGCGGATAAATCAGGTCGTACAGGCTGGCGCTGCCCATCTCCGAGAGCACCACCTCAAGCTCATCGGCAATGGCCCATTGTGTGAAGGTGTTGTAGCTGCTCCCGTAGCCGGCAATTTTGCCGTTGCTCCAGGGTTGCTCCCGGATCCAG
>CAZANK010000508.1:0-2987 GCA_964486235.1 uncultured Prolixibacteraceae bacterium
CAGCCGATCGCACCGGCCATAAATGCAGGAAAGCCCAAATGATTGAGTCTGGTGCAAAACGTCTGAAGCATCAGCCCCATTCTTCCTGCTCCCACAAGTATAATGTGTTTACTCTTAAGTATAGCATCCATCATATCCCCTACCTGTTGACTGTCAACCCGCGACAAGCATTCATTTATTTCATTCAATATAAGTTGATAGTTATGGTGAATCTGTTCCATTTTTTTATTCCTCTAATGAATTCCTGATATTTATTAATTGATCTTTCAGGGTAACTCCCGGCACAAATAATCCCGAGCTACCGAGAATAAACATATTGACGCCGGCAGATCTTAGCATTGCAATATTCTCTTGTCTGATTCCTCCGTCGACAGCAATTTCGACTTCATTTTTACCATTCTGATCCAGTATTCTTCGACACCCGGCAATCCTGTCGTTGAAACCATACATCACAGATTGATCCAGTATCCCCGGAGAGAATGCCATTAACAGTACCAGGTCCAGATCATTGAGTAAAGGTTGTATGGAACTTATTGGTGTATATGGTCGCAACGCAACCCCAACTTTCATTCCGTGGTGTTTTATCTTATTTATAACATGATACTCATCTTTACCAGTCTCCACATGAAAAGTTACCATAGAAGCGCCTGCTTCGGCTATATCATCGATATATGCAGCAGGGTCATCAACCATCAAGTGCACTTCTACCGGAATTGATTGTTTTTTAGTGAGTTGTCTTAAAAAGTATGTTCCTGAGCCTAATCGGGGTACAAAGTGACCATCCATCATGTCGAAGTGTATGTAGTCGATACCTTGAGTACCCATCTCGTCAAAATCACTTTTCATATTAAAGAGGTCGGCACATATAAATGAAACACTAAGTTTTACCGGAAGTCGAATCAGGTTCTTTTGAATTTGGCTCATTTTATCCTCCTAAATTAGTTGAACCTTATTTTCATATTTCTTATTTATATCTTTCCAAGGTATTCCAGCTTGTCTTTTAATATCTTCTGTATAATCCGGAACAGCTCCGCTTTTTGAAGCAACATACGCTCCCATGATATTGCCCAGGGGGGCGCTTTTAAACGGATCACCAGTTTGTATATAATCACGTAAAAATGCTGCACTGAAAGCATCGCCCGATCCGACTGTATCTGCTACCTTCACCTTATGACCCGGGCAGACCTCATATCGGCCACGATGGTAAACAGTACATCCATCTTCTCCTTTTGTGATACAGACTGTTTCAATCAGGAAATCACGGCTGACCAATGCCGCAAACTCCTTCTCAGGTACGGATCGTCCATACAAGCATTTCGATACCAACTCCATCTCGCTGTCGTTCATCTTTACGATTGTGCACCGGTTCATACTTTCACGGATAATCTTTTCGGGATAAAACCCCAGCCGGATGTTCACATCATAAAAAACATGCGATGTGTTAAGTACATCCAAAACCTGGTAAAGCGATTTTCTTGTCACTTCACTTCTCTGCTCAATCGTTCCGAAGCAGACCACTTCAAATCGCTGCTCCGCAAGTTTCTTTAAAAGGTCGTTGTCAACTTCGATAAAGTCGAAAGCAGCAACCGGGACTTCAAAAGCGGGAATACCCTGACCTGTGAGTGTTACCATTGCTGTTCCTGTCGGATATGACAGATCGGTTTGCACAAAAGAGGGATCCACTCCCATCCGGACGATTTCGTCTATTGCCCTGATGCCCCGTATATCTTTACCCAACCTGGTAATGATATATGATTCACATCCCTGTTTGGCCATGTGAGCTGCTACATTGAAAGGTGCGCCGCCGAGGTATTCTTTCCCGTCAATAATATCCCATACCACAGCTCCGAATGAAATTACAAGTAATGACATACTTTAATCCTTAACTCAGTTAATACAAACAATAGCAATTCTTTTACTCATAATCATACTCTTTTCTTCAGAGTGGCAGATGCCTGCGCAATGCCCCGAAGCATAGCCTCCCTGTTGGCTTCCGGCAGGGTTATGGTGTGGCTGGGTGCCGCGATGTACCCGCCTCCCCTGGCCATGACCTCCACAACACGGCTCACCGACAACTCGACTTCTTCCGGTGTTCCGAAAGTAAGGTAGCCCTGCGTATCCAGGCCTCCCATGAAACTGAGACGGTCACCGTATTCCTGCTTCCAACCGAAAATGTCGTTGGCCGCGGGCTGGCACGGATCCAGCACATCTACACCTATTTCGATCAGGTCTGGCACAAGTTCCCCAATGTGCCCGCATGAATGCTGAAACACGTAGCCACCATATTGTTTAACAACGTCATTGATGCTCTTCTGCCGCGGCTTAATGAATGTTCTCCACATATCCGGATCGATAAACAAATTATTTTGAGTACCCCAGTCGTCAGTGAACCGGATTCCCTCAACACCTGATTTCATGATGGCATGGGCCAAGCGGATATGGAAGGAGGTCATCTTGTCGAGTAGTGTATGCATACGTTCGGGCTCGGACAGAAATGCCATTAACCCCTCGGCTAGTCCAAGCAAATGTATGGCCCGTTCAAAAAGCAGCATCTCATTACGGGCTATAATCAGGGTGTCCCTGGGTGCGATCTGTGCAATCCTCGTTTTGAGATCGTCTGTTATGGCGGTAAAATCAAGATCAGGTACCTGAAACGTGTCGACATCTCCTATTCTGAGGTATGTCTTGTTTTCAGAATAACTGCCTTCTTGTGTATGAGTAGCTATCCAGCAAACACCCCAGTCATCTATGCCCCCCTCACGCGGCCGGGAGTTGATCGCAGGATATAGCATAGTAAGACTACCGTCATAACGGTAAGGAACCCATTCGGGACTTTCACGCCGAATAGCGCAAATAAGGTTTTCTTTGGCTGTCATGCTCATTGCGCTGACCTTTTGAATGTTTCTAACTGTTCGCGGGTGGGAAGCCCGTCAATCGCTCCTAAAACCTGTGTCGAATAGGCACCTGCAAAACATGCGTCGCGTACC
>CAZANK010000509.1:0-2981 GCA_964486235.1 uncultured Prolixibacteraceae bacterium
CTTCAGGTTCTCTTCCTCAAAGCTCAGCCATCCGCTTTTTTTCGCCATTCCAAAGAGGACCCCTCCCAGGACAGGCACGACGGCCAGGTCTTTAATCAGCTCGCGCCGCGTATTTCTCCGGCTTTCCGGCATTTCGTGGTTATCTTTCCCCGGGAACTTCTTATCTTTCCGTTTATCGTAAAGAACCTTGATCAAACGATCCAGACCCCAGAGGTAGTCTTTCTTCACGATGATAAATACGGCCAGGAGGCCTGCTTCAATTAAGTTTTTATTGATCACGTAACCATGTCCCTCGGTTGCCAGGCCGGAAGAAACAAAGGGAGGGTTTGCCATGTAATACATGAGCAGCAACAGAATCCCCGAAAGGCTTGCTATCCGGGTAAATACCCCTAAAAACAATCCCAGACCGATAAAAATCAGTCCCCAGACGTTTAAAAAGTCGGTGACCTGTAAGGCCACGGGATTTGAGATCAGCCAATGGAAGAACCCAGCTAAAAGCCATTTCGATTGCATTAAATAGCCGGCAGACGACCAACCGGGAATCGCCAACTTGGCAACTCCTTCATATAAAAAATGCCAGCCAACGAAAATCCGCAACACGGTCATAAAAACCGGAAGAAGATTTCGCTTGCGCGATTGCCTTCTTATGTTGTTGTTTTTCAGGGCGATCATCGGTGTGCAATGATTTTTGGTTTGGGACTGACAACGGCAACACTTATTTCGTCAAATACATCCAGGGCAGTCGTCATTCCATCAACAGGCCGGATTATTTTTTCTGCGTCCGTATTCAAAAGGGACATTCCCGTCACTTCGGGGACAACCTGGGTCCCTTTTACCGCCTCGATTTCCGCGCGATAAACCAGCGCCGGCTGACCGTCGCCATATTCATCAAGGGTGATGCCCTTTTCATCATATTCCCGGTAATACTCGTTATAGTCGCCCGAAAGGTTCATCTCGATCCAGCATATCCATTTGCTACCCGGTTCCACCCCTACCCGCGTGGTGAAATAGCCCGGTTTGGGCGTTGCCCCCGTAACGCCGTCCAGGCGCGGATCGTCCTCTTCCGGCTTGTTATTTGACGGTCTTTCATGTTTTTTTATGGCATCCCATTGGGGTAAAGCCACCGGCACTTCATGTTTGCCTTCCCAGTCGTCCAGTCCTGCCCTGCCGGTGACAAAGACGGTTTGGGTTGCCCCGGTTTCAGGGTTCTCGATCCAGATGGCAAACGTGGGCGATTCCCCGAATACCGACTGAAGGACCAATTCTTCATTGATATGAATATTGAATTCCAGTTCGGTTTTCCCCCAGGTACGGGAATAGGCGATCAATACCAACACCAAACAGACTGAAATCACCATACCGGCAATTTTTATGATGAAGTGAAACTTCCCTTTTTTGTTTTTCCTGTTCATCTCAGGTCATTTTATACGATAGCAGGTATCTCAAAGCCTTTCCTGTATTCCCGGCTAATCATTGCCCGGGCCGCCTCGTTGTTTATCACTGTTTCTGTTCGCGGGTCGAAAATCAACTGACTGCATCCGGAACGGTACGACAGATTGGCCAGGTGGACTAATGCTGCGCTTTTATGTGCTTCCACGATGCCGGCATTGGGGGTTTTCCTGGACCGTACGCATTCAAAAAAGTTCTGCAAATGAGGAATGAGCGGATAATACCCGCTTTGTTGGGCTACGACCTCGCCTCCTTTGTCAAAAACCTGCCAGCCCCCGCCCATTACGCCATAGTGCATCATCCTTTTCGTGCCCATGATCAGGATGTCGGTCGCATTTTGTCCCCATTCCGGGAAGCCGGGACCAACGCGGACTTCATTAGGGGTCTTTCCCATATACGGGGCGCATTCCCCGGTTTCAAGGGTCATCACGTATTTCCCGAAATCAAGCACGGCCATCTGGTAATCGGGCACCTCACGGTGATCGTCAAAAAAGTACCTGCCCCCGGCACAGTACGCCGACTTTGGGAATCCGGGGTCACCCAGAACAGACCTGGCCACATCCACCTGGTGAATGATCCCGTTGCCCATGGAATAGCCCCCCGAGTAGTCCCAGTAAAACACCCACGACTTGTTGCGCGAAATACTGTAAGGCACTTTGGGTGCAGGGCCCAGCCATAAATCCCAGTCAATCGTGTCAGGCGCTTTTGTCTCTTCTTTTTCCCGGAAGGGAACCGGCCCGTTCACAATTTCTTTGATGTGCACGGACACCAGCTCACCAAGTTCGCCACTGCGGATGTAATCACGGGCAGAGTCCACGTAATTTCCACTACGGTTCTGGGTGCCGCATTGTACGATGCGCTCGTATTTCATCGCGGCTTCGATCATCTTCTGTCCCTCAAAAATGTTATGGGAAAGACATTTTTCGACATACACATCTTTGCCGGCCTGGCAGGCCCATATCGTGGCCAGTGCATGCCAGTGCTGCGGGGTTTCGACAAATACCGCATCTACTTCCTTATCGTCATATACTTTACGCATATCCCGGACCTGTATGGGTTTAAAGCCTTGCTTTTTTTCCAGTTCTGAAATCACGTGGCCTCCCCTGGTATCGTCCACATCGCAAACATATTTCACCCGGATCTTTTCGCCGGTTTCCATGGCATTCATCATCAAAACCGAACCCCAACCACCTGCGCCGATGAGCGCCACGATGATCGTGTCGTTTGCATCTTTTAATTTGCCGCCTGTAAATGACGGCCTGATCAGCCTGCGATAGGCTGGTTCTTCTCCGGCAGCTATATCCCTTTGCATTCCCGGATGGGATACATTCCCCCCGTTTTTTGACGTACAGGAAGTTGCAAGAGATAAACCTGCCAGGCCATACGAAGCTGTTTGAAAAAATTTTCTGCGTTCCATTTGTTTAGTTTTGTCAGGATTACACTTTATTCGAATTAAGCGATGCGCCAGGTTCTCACGCTGAGAATCAGATTACTCCTCATCAAGAGTCTTTTATACTTTTAAAAATACGATA
>CAZANK010000510.1:0-2980 GCA_964486235.1 uncultured Prolixibacteraceae bacterium
GGAAGTCGTCCGGAGGAATGATGCAGAGCAAGGCGATCAGGAACATCCAGGCCAGGGTTAATACCTTAAGGAGGGGGAGGTGTTTTGCAGCAAATTTAATGATTCTTTCCAGGGTCATCGTCATGGAGTTAGCGCGTATGGTTTTTTAAAAAAAATCTGATTCGCTGTTCTTCTTTTTTGTGGCAGATCAGTAACGTGTTGTTGGCGTCGACAACGATATAGTCGTTCAGTCCCTGAATGACAACGGTTTTTCCCGTTGGAACATGGATCATATTATTCGAACTTTCATAGAAGGAAGAACTGGCCGACGAACACGCGTTGCCGCAATCCGTTTTTTTGGATTTTTCCCACAAGGCGCTCCATGTTCCCAAATCCGACCAGTCGAAGGTTACTTTTTGGACGTACAGGTTGTCGGCCTTTTCCATGATTTCGTAATCGATGGAGATATTTTCGCAGGCCGGGTAAATCTTGTTGATGTATTCCTGTTCCCCGGAGGTGTAATAAAAAGGAGTGCCTTCTTCAAAGACCCTGGCCAAACCGGGGCTGTACTTTTCAAATGCAGTGATGATGGCGTTGACCGACCAAAGGAAGATTCCTGAATTCCAAAGGAAGCCCCCTTCTGCCAGGTAAGCGGCAGCGGTATCCCGGCCGGGCTTCTCGCGAAATGCCCTTACCGCCGAAAACTCGTTTTCCTTCCCGCTCATCTGGATATACCCGTATCCGGTTTCAGGATGACGGGGATGGATGCCGAAGGTCAGGATCGCCGGATTTGATTCCACAAAATCCAGCCCCTTCAGGATGGCTTGCCGAAAGGAGGAGGTATCTTCGATCAGATGGTCGGCAGGGGAAACCACGATGGTGGCCTCCGTGTTGATCTTTTTTATTTTGTAACAGGCATAAGCGATACACGGGGCCGTATTCCGCATACAGGGTTCGGACAGAATATTTTCATCCATCAGCCAGGGATATTGTTCTTTCACCATCCTTGCATAGTTTTCGGAAGTGACGACCAGGATATTCTCAACGGGGCAGATATTTTGAAAGCGGTCGATCGTTTGTTGGAAGAGTGTTCGGCCTGTTCCCAGCATATCCAGGAATTGTTTGGGCCTGTTCTCCGTGCTCATGGGCCAAAAACGGCTCCCAATGCCTCCGGCCATGACAATCAGGTAGGTGTCTTTCTTCATGATCAATTTTTTTCTTGGCTTTGAAAAGCGGAACAAGATACGAATCGGTTAAAAATAAACCAACAGACGGACACAGTTTATCGATGAAAACTTTTTCCTGCGTGTTCAGACAGCTTTGGCTGCCGCCGATAACGATACCAAAGTCGGGAGCAGTGAAAGAAGGGAGTGTTGTGCCCCGGAAAGCATTCAACCAGGGATCGTTGTAGCCGGTCGGCGACGGTGTTAAAGGTGCATATCGTTTTAGCGGATAAGACCCATCTTTTTCATGAGAAAACTGGCGTTCATGGTATGGGTGACCCCGTCATGCAGGCGATAATCGAAGCTCAGTTTCTGTCCGGTTAACCGGACGTCAAAACACTGGTTGATGATATTGGAGGGATATCCTTCTGCCAGGTCCGTCAGGCTCAGGTCGTGGGTGGCCACGATCCCATTCGCCCGCAGGCGGATCAGCTCTTCAATGAGCGCTTTCGATCCGGTTAACTGGTCTTTTGAATTCGTCCCCTTGAGCATTTCGTCGATCAGGATGAAAAGCGGGATGCCGGCCCGAAGCCGGGTCAGAATTTGTTGAAGCCGGAGCAGTTCGGCAAGGAAATACGATTCTTCTTTCCCGAGATTATCGGTCACGCGCATGTTGGTAAACAGCGCCACCGGCTTCATCGTCAGGCTTGTCGCGCAAACACGGCAGCCATTCATGGCCAGGATCATATTTACCCCGATCGTTCTCAGGAAGGTACTCTTGCCTGCCATATTGGCCCCGGTCAGGATGACGATCTTTCCTTCGCCGCTCATCCGGAAATCATTGCCAACCCTTTTTGTCCGTTTTATAAGCGGGTGGCCCAGGTTGCCGGCCGAGAAGCAGAACTCATTCCGTTCAAAAACAGGTAAGGCCCAGTCCGGATGATTATGGTTCAGGTTTGCCAGGCTTGACAAGGCATCGAATTCATAGATCGCGTCAAACCACCTCCGTATCTCCTGGTGATAGTTCTTTTGCCATTTGTTGAGCTGATCGACACAGATCAGGTCCCACAGAAAGACGAATTCCCCGATCATCGCGAAAATGATGTTCGACCGGTAATCAAAGCGTGCCATGATGTGCTTGAGTTCCTTGATCACCCCGCTTGCGTGTTTCCCTTCACGAACGAGGTGTTGCTGTTTGGTTTTCAGTAAGTTCGATTTAAATTCCTGTTGTTCTGTCATTCGGAACAACTCCAGGTAGCTCTCCAGCATCTTCGTCTGATTGCCAAAAAGCTGATAACAGGCGTTAATCCTCTTCCGATAGAGATAGAGGATCAGCATGTTCCCCAAAACCGGCAACATCATGAACCCCCAGGGGATGACCGAAAGGGACCAGAGCAACAGCAGGCTGGCCGTGATCAGGGGAGACACCGTGAAGAGGCGTTTTAAGGAGGAAGGGTCACCGGGTTTGGCCTGTTGTTCGTCGAGAAACCGGAGTTGCTGTTTCGTATCTCCGCCGGGGCCTTTCGCCGAAAAATACTGCCGCCAGCGGACATCGCCGGCGAGTTCGAGCAACGCTTCCTGTCGTTGACCGGGGTCTTCACGGTCATCCAGGGGATTCGTCAGGCGCATGGCCAGCTTCTTCTTTCCGCCCGGGGTGGTGGTTCGGTTCACGTACTGGAATAAACTTCCTTTCCCAAAGATATCCAGGTCAAAGGAATAAGGGTGGTCCGGATTAATCCATTCTGCGCCGCCGTCAAATTGCTCATAGACCTCGTCCATAGCAAGACGCTCATCGCGGTTGATTTTGATAAGCCGGGTGTAAAATTCTTTTTCTTTTT
>CAZANK010000511.1:0-2979 GCA_964486235.1 uncultured Prolixibacteraceae bacterium
CTTTCCTGAAAAACCCTACGTCTTTATTCCCAATAAAATAAATGGTATTCCCTTTACCCCGATCATAAACGGTCAGGGGAGGGGTTTTTTATATCCTTTCCTCCTCCCACCTGGCTTTTGCCTCAGTCAGGATGGAACCCCAGTTCATGATCCTGGGACAGGCGGCGGGTGTGGCGGCAGCAATGGCCGTAAGGCAAAAGCTTCCGATGCACCGGATCGACATCGCTTCCCTGCAAAAGAAACTGACGGACCAGGGGCAGATCATCAGCCTGGAAGATAATCCAAACGGCTTTTTTCAGCAGGGTAATACCACGGTGGTGGATGACGATATGAGCCGGTTCGTGAAAAGGACCGGCAGTTGGCACGCCTCGGAAAACCCGGATGTGGCCCGGAAAGATATCACGTACCGGTTTACGGACAGTAAGGAATATGCAGAGGCCCTATCAGCCTTATCTGCCGGCGTCCGGGAAATACAGGATCTGGGGCTGGTGGGCCAGGCAAGCGGCATCGGCAACGAAAGTACCTGTGGAAATTACCTGTGGCAAAAACAGCAGGACGGTGGTTGTGAACCAGCGGGAAACCGGCGACGGCTGGGTGTTGCTGGGAACCTTCGACTGTGAAAAGGGATACCAGACCCGTGTGACCATTTCTAACGGGGGTGCAGATGGGATCGTCATCGCCGATTCCTTCAAATTTGTGCAAATCCCGCCGTCCGCATATCTGAGTGGGCAAAGCGTAAGGTATTTACGATTTCGGATACGGTAAGGACGGAAAAATTAAAGTCACCCAAAAAAGGGGGATTACTTATGATCGTGGGCAGACCGGTTTGTGATCAGGGACACCTTTACCGGAAACGGCGGTCATGTGGTCGACCTGCACTGCCTTCGGTAACGGAGAAGGTCGTGATCAGGGAGAAGAACGGCCTGCCGAAAAACTACATGATGGCGGTCTTTTTGTCGCCGTTAATTTAAGCTGATCACATAAACCTGCCGGCTCCCGGTGTGGGTGGAATTAAACCCGATCAAATCGCCTTTGGGGCTCCAGCGGCAATGAATGTCGCAACGCCAGTGACCTTTAAAATCTTCCGGCTCAACAAATCGGCCCAACGGGAGAACGGCTTCGGTGGCCATGTCCATCAGGTAGATCTTTTGTTCCCTTAACCCCTGACCGGGGTAGGTATCGGTCACCATCCACTTCCCGTCGGGGGAAAAAGTGCCATGTCCATCATAATCCAGCAGCCCGTTCCCCAGCCGCTTATAATCCTGCTTCCCAACCGTGAACAACACATGGGCATACTGCTTTCCCTCGTAGTTGGCCGTGATCATCAGTTCGTCGTCGTTAAGCCAGTCAAAATGCGATCCTTCCCAGTTATCCGGAAAACAACGCTGCAAGTTAGTGCCGTCGCGGTTTACCGTCAGCGATGTGGTGATCCGCCTTTTATCATCCATTTGCCGGGACAACCAGAATATTTTCGATCCTCCCCTGCTGAAAAGGGTATGGTTAAACCAGGCGATATGCCCTTCGCTCAATGGCGGGACCAGCTCTTTGACCTGCTGATACGACACCAAAAGTTTTGTTTCACCTGTTTCGATATCCATGAGGAACAACCCGTCATCGCCGGGAAGCGGAACCTCCGCCCTGGGGTCCTGCCCTTCCCCGCCATACCCGTAATCGGGCCTGGTGAGCCTCAGCCTCGCGAAATTAAGAACGACGGCTTCTTTCCCGTTGGGCGACACCGCGCTGACCGGGTGCGGAAGTGTTCTTATTTCTTTGTTGGTATGAACATTCAGGATCACCGAAACAAATTTCCCGTCCCTGTAATCATTGTAAAGAATCAGCGAATCGGGCGATGTTGCCAGCCAGTGGGCCATACATCCCTGCTGGAAATTCCAAGCCCGGGTTTGGGTGAGCGGGATAAAGCGGTTTGTCTCCAGGTCAACCAACCCCAGCGTCGCCGGATCATTTTCGCCGGGAAGCCGGTCTTTGATGTCCGTTTCCAAAACAGTTACATAACGCTGGCTGGCACTCCACGAGTTAATGCCAAAATAGCTGGCAAACAGATGCTCTTTGCCGTCTTTAGTGATTTGAACAGGACCTTCTGTTTCGGGAAAAACAACGGTAACTCCCGTTGGTCCCTGACTGCAGGCACCCGATAACAAAAGGATAAAACCAATGAAAAAAAGGTTTGCCGTATTATTCCGGTGCTTCCGGATGAGGATTTTGAGGTTTCGTTTCATACCTTCATTGTTTTGACCAAACAGAATTTTCGTGAAGTTAGCGATTTGTTCCCATATACGGGTTAACTGCATCAAAAATCCAATCGGACTTTTCCAGTCAAAAACGTCTGCTTCCCCGATGCAAGGTCGGGAAGAATATCCCGGAATTAGTTTATGTACCCGATCATTTTTCCGCGAAATCCGGATTTCAACCATCAGATCATCGGCGTCAACTCTTTCGCATAACAAAAACTCGCGGGGATCCCACCGGTATGCAGAAATAGAATACCGGAACCTGCCCTGAAAAACTTCTTTTCCATGAGATCTATCATCCCGTACAAGGCCCTTGCCGTATAAACCGGGTCCAGTAAAATTCCTTCGGTCCTTGCCAACAGTTCGATGGCCTTTTTTTCATTCTCGGTGATCACGCCGTATCCGGCCTGGTCATAATCCCTGACCAAATCAATCGCCACCTTCCCATCCACGTTCTTCCCGTCATACAACTCCAGCACCTCTGATACAAGTCCGGCGATAATTTCTTCCAGCGTCCGGTCATTGGTTTTTTCCTTGTCGATACTGATCCCTGTTAACCGGCCCTTAAAACCATACAATTCGCTCCCCGCGACCAATCCGGCATGGGTACCTCCCGAACTGGACGGAAAAACAATCGCATCAATCTTGATGTTAGCCGCTTCCATTTGATCTTTTAGTTCAGGGATGAAATCGACATAGCCTAAAGCGCCAATCCGGTTTGATCCGCCGT
>CAZANK010000512.1:0-2978 GCA_964486235.1 uncultured Prolixibacteraceae bacterium
ATCTTTTCAAAATCGGCCGAAACACTGCCGGCATGAATCCCGTAAAGGGCTGCCTCCCGGGCCGTTTCCAGCACCTTGGCCGAATTCAACAGCGTTTTGGTCGGGATACAGCCTTCATTGAGGCATACCCCACCCAACGCCCTCTTGTCGAAGATGACCACGCGAAGGCCCTTGGCCCCTGCGCGCTCCGCGGCAACATATCCCGCGGGACCACCCCCGATAATGGCTAAATCGAATTGATTATTCATGTATGATCGATCGTTTGATAGTTAAATTCTCAGATGTTCGGATTCTCAGATTCCGGGATTCCCGGACCCTTTGCAGATGCTCAGACGCTCAGATTTTCGATCTGTTCCTTAATTTCCTTCAGGAAAAGAGTAGCTTCCCCGCCATCGAGCGCCCGGTGGTCATACGTCAGTGAAAGGCCCATGAACGGGACAAATCCGTACACGCCGCCACCCAGGTCTGCGGGTCGGGGCACAATGGCACACACCCCCAGGATGGCCGTCTGCGGAAGATTGATCACCGGCGTAAACATTTCCACCCCGTAATTCCCAAGATTTGAGACCGTGAAGCTGGCTGATTCCGGCTTCAGGAGTTCGGGGTCAACGTTGCCTTTCCGGCATTGGCCCGCGACAGATGAAAGCTGGCCTGACAGGCCTTCGAGCGAGAGGTCGTCTGCATTCTTCACCACCGGAACCATCAGTCCGCGATCGGTATCGACCGCCAGTCCCAGGTGTACCTTCCTGAACCACCTCATGCTGTCGCCCGTAAAATGGGTATTCACCTGCGGGAACTTCCTGAGCGCGCGGATCACGGCATAGCATACCAAATCGTTGATGGTGATATTCCGGGAAATTTCCCCGGCTTCATACTTTTTCTTGAAACGCTTCCGCAGCGCCATGATCTGTCTCGCGTCAGCGCCCATGTGGTGCGTTAACTGCGCGGAATTCTGCAGCGACTGGTGCATCGCCCGGGCAATCAGCTTCCGCATGTTGCTCAGCTTCTTTACCTCATAGTCGTCTCCATACACCGGATTCGTGGCAACCAGGTCGGCGGCACCTGTCCGGCCACCCAGGGCCGTGGTTTCTTTTGCAGGGGTTAACCCTTCCGCCTCCGCCTTTTCGCGGTCCAATTGGTTGATATGCATCAACGTGCCGGCCGCCGCTTCAACGTCCCTTGCAAGGATGCGGCCATGAGGGCCGGACCCTTCGACCTGTTCATACGGAATACCGAATTGTCCGGCTCTCAATTTTGCCCTTGGCGATATTCTGATTTCACCCGGGCTTTTCCCTTCTGCCGGACGGACGACCGGCTCCTGATCGGATTCCGGGGCCGCCGCATCCATCGTCGCGGAAGCAGGCTGCTCATCCGTCGCAGAACCCGCCGCCTGCGCAGAGGCGGATACACCCCCCGGCCTGAATTCTTCCACGCCCTCCCCTTTCCTGCCGATCACGGCAACATTGCTTAATACGGGAACCTCATCGCCTTCCTGATAAAAGATGGCCAGCAACTCGCCATCTTCCTTTGCTTCTTCTTCAAACGAGGCCTTATCGGTTTCGTATGAAAACAGGATATCTCCTGCCTTTACCTGATCTCCTGTTTTCTTGTTCCATTCGCCCATGATGCAGGTTTCGACTGACTGTCCCTGCCTGGGCATAATTACCGGTGTAGCCATATGCACATCTTATTAAAGTTTACTTGTAAATACATCTTTTCACCGTGAACTCCCCAAAGGAGAATAAACGCTATACATTTTAAAAGGATATCAACTTTCAGGTTGTAAAATTACATTTTTAAACTTGTATTTACAAGTTACTTTTAGAATTTAATTGTTTTTTGTATATTTGAAACGCATCATGAATCAACTGCTATGGCTGAAATAACGAAAATCCCGCGATACAAAAGGTTATACGAAACGCTGAGGCGTCATATTCTTTCGGGCGTTTACGAAGAAGGCAGCCTGCTGCCTTCCGAAAACGAACTGTGCGCGGTTCATCACACGACCCGTCCGACGGTCAGGCACGCGCTGGAAGCCCTGGTTCAGGATGGTTTTATCACGAAAAAACAAGGCAAAGGAAGTATTGTCCGAAAACCGCCGCAGGATATTGGAATTCTCTCCATCGCGGCCACATCGACCGCCATTGGCAAACAATACCTGCACACCCAAATTCTGCAAAAGCCACGGATCAAACCATGGCCTGATCCATTTTCTTATGAACTTGCGGATGTTGAAAAAGACGTCGGTTGTATCTACATGGAGCGGCTCAGGTTTGTCAACAATCAACCCGTGTTTTACGACATCAATCATCTTCCGAACATTAACCTGCCCCGTTTTACCAGCAGGACATTTGAAAACAAGTCGCTGTTTGACACGCTGCGTGTCCATTACCAGATTGAAGCCAGGGGAGGCGAGCAAAAACTGAAAGCCCTGAAAGCCAACAAAGCAATCGGGAAGCTGCTCAACATCCGGGTAGGCGATCCGGTGCTGTACATTGAGCGAAAACTGTATACAAACCGGGAAGGGTTCCATATTTATTCGACCATCTACTTCAACTCGGAGAAACATGCCATTTTCGGCAGTTTTTGATATTGGTGCAAGACAGAAGAAAACTTTCATCACAAATAGAGCATTATTTCCCGCAACCGGCAATGTATTGTACAACACGAAATGAATAAGTTACCGAAACTTTAATTTAAAAAAAGAAGTATCAATTATTCAAGGAAAATTTTCATATTTGCCATGAAGGGAAGAACGAACCGCCCGTCCGCAAAAGGACATCTTCGCACTTGCGGTCGGGAATCCGGGCACTGGATTGTTAATACTTGATAATTAATAAGATAAAGATGAAAGTTTTAAAATTTGGAGGGACCTCCGTTGGCAGCGTCGAAAACATGTACGCAGTCATGAAATTAATCGCCGACGGCAAAAAAAAACTGGTTGTGCTTTCTGCCATGTCAGGAACGACCAACGCATT
>CAZANK010000513.1:0-2978 GCA_964486235.1 uncultured Prolixibacteraceae bacterium
GCAAGACTGACAATCCCGGCAAGATCAAACAACAAGGCGCTGTGCCGGTCATGGTCCAACGCCGAAAACATCGCCAGGCAAAATTCAATAATCCGGTTGTTCAATCTTTCCACGAACGGATCAAGCCAAGAACCTTCCATCCCGCAAAGGAAAGGTCCCTTCTTCAGCATGGCGATGACCGGCGGCAACTGCATTTCGAGCACTTTCATATCTTTTTCCTGGTGTAATTCCGGGAGGATACTCCCGATTTCGGCGTATTCATCACAAAAATCTCCGTCATAGTCAAAAAGCCACTTCTTATTGCTGAAAACGAGCTTAATCTTCTTAAACGATGAAAGGGCCGACCTCAAGTTCTGCATATAGGTACTTCGCAAATTCTTCGTACTGGCGAGGCTTGTCCCCGGCCACAAAATTTCAGCCAGTTGTTTGGAAGTGATCCCCTTGTCAGCTTCCTGACTGTACAGTAAAATAAGCGTAAAAATCTGTTTGAGTTTGGGCGAAAACTTAAGACTGATATCCTCATCCGCAGAATTGAACACTTTTAAACCACCGAAGCATACGATCCTTTCTCGTCCCGCCGTAGTCCTCATCGTTCCCGCCCGACTTGCTTTCACGGAATCAGCATGTTTTTTGCGACGTTTCCTGTTCCGGAAAATGAAAAAGGCCCCAGTCGCCACCATCACTAAAAAAATCAAGGCCAACAAAGAGGCTTTCAAAAAAGAACTCCGTTCAGGTGCGGAATTCACATACTGCCAGTGAATCTCCTCCTGATTCAGTTCCCTCTCCCATATTTTTATTTCGCCCATCCCGCCGTTGAAAAACTCTTCCCACAAATTGTTCCCGATCAGCAGGCTGTGTCCTGATCCTTCATAGTTACTGATCAGGTCAATCTGATCGGTTTGCTCCCCGTTTAAATAAAAACTGATCTGGTTGTTGAACTGCGAGTAAACCATGGCCACCTGTGTCCATGAATCGGGCGGCACGAACGATTTTTCTGAAATATAGTCCCTGACGCTGACCATCGAAAACGTTAAATTGCCCTCGTATATTCCCAGGTTAAAGTTCCGGCCCTTCCCAAGGATACCGTTTTTTCCCGTGGGGTTATGGTGATTCACCCACGCGATAATACTAAAATTTGAACTCAGGATCCCGGCGCTTTGTGGCCCGGCATCAAAATAGGCGTGGTCTTCAAAACAAGCTACCCCTCCCATATTCCGGTCTTTCCTGAATTTCACACCGTAGTTGATAATCCCGTCGCTGTTTTCCCATTTTCTGTTCCTTATTTTTTCGTGAAACGTAAAATGGTTCTCCAGTCCGAAATCCGGTTCATGCTTGATGCCCCTGAAGATTTTCATGGCATTCCAGTTACTGGTCGACTGAACAATAATCCCCGGCGAAAACCGGTATCCCGCTTTATAGGGAATCAGATGACGATCCGCTCCCTGCAACGGAAAGCTGAAATACCCATAAGTCTTCACCCCCGGACTGTTTTCCCAAAACACCTCCGTGAGAAGCTTCCCGTCTTCCAGCGTTACCCCGTAAATTTTCCCGGCGTCATTAAAAAAAGAAACGACCCGGAGCGCCTCATCCATTCCCGATGGGTCACTTTCGATAAAATTGGGCAGTTTCCCCGTCTTTTTCCACAGGTTAAAACAGGCATCCTGACAAGCTGTATCACTGATGGTTACTTTCAAAAGCTCATTTTTGCCCAACCGGACGTTGCAACCCGGCTGACTTGTCGTATCGCGTGTACAAACCAGGCTGTCCAACTCATCCGGGTTATAAATGAAGATCCCGGCACCGGCATCATCCGGCACTTTCAATCCGCTTTTAGTGATAATCGGAATCCAGGATTGATAACGGGAACATCTCTTTATTTTGTCGATGAGTTCTGCTTGGTGGCTCCCGTCAAAGAGAAACGCGACAGGCACATCTGTCCCCGGAGAAAAAAGAGAAACAGGTAATTCCTGTTGAGGGCGCATCAGCACGAACGACGTCAGACGGATCTGCAGCCTGGCACTGTCGGGTAAACTGTGATACAGGACGGTATTTGAATAAACCGCAACCGGAATAAAAACAAGGAACAGGATGCCGGCAACCCGGAGTCGTCCCGCCATGGAGTGACTCCGGGAACTCAGCAATCTCCTAAAAATGCTCAATATGATTTCTTCAGCCGGCAGTCTGTACCTTTTGACAGTTGCCAACAGGCGGACCAACCGGCTGAAGCGCGAATCGAAGAAGCCGGAGAAAGCCTTCCGGGACAGTTCTTCCCTAAAACGGACGAACCTATGTGTTCCTTTCTCTTTCAACGTCTTTTGCAGGGTTTGTTGTTCTAACTACAAGTTTAACAATTCCTGCAGAATTTCTTCAATTCTCCGGCTACAAAACTTATCTTAACGAACGAAGTTCCACGTGAGGATGTTCGCCATACACGATGACCGCAATTTCGCCGTCATTTAAAATGGAAAGCCTTGCCGCCTCAACGACCAGTTCATTGATAAAACTGTTGCCCGGTGTGGCAATGATCCCTTTGGCGTCCGCTTTTTTAATCATTTCCTGTCTTTTCTTCAGCGATTCTGCTTCCGGCATTGAACAGACCCCAGTTTCTATGAGGTGGGCCATGCCAATAATCGCTGCCACCGATTCAAAACCGTAACCCACAGGCTTTAAACCTTCACCTTCCCAGGGCACCAACTGATAAAAATCAGGACTTACATAATTGAAATGGGACCCGGCACAGCCAATGCCTTCAAGATAGCAACATTCCACACCCCTGAACTGGTCGTTATGCTTCAGCATCCCGGTTTTATTCGGGCCTTCAAAAAACAGTTCCAGATTTTGCTCGTTGCTTCCGGCCCCTTCATCGGGATAGCCCAATCCGTCGATCACCGAAAGGATCGCATTATTTTCATAGCGTACCCTTCCGTTTGCCCAGATATACCCTTCATTCCCGTTTGGAAATTTTCCTTTAATGCCGG
>CAZANK010000514.1:0-1360 GCA_964486235.1 uncultured Prolixibacteraceae bacterium
GAGGTTGCGCCTATGCTGACATCGCCCTTTACTGCTATTTTTGTTGTTCCACTATTTATCCCCCGGATTGTTCCGTCTGAAGCAACAAAAGCAACTGAGTTATTTCGACTACTCCAACCGAGATTCTTGTTAGACGCAGCCTCTGGGACGAAAGAAACTGCCGGTTTGTATGTTTCGTTTGACTTTAAGGTAATTTTCTTCTCTGACAGCGAAATGCTTTCAATGTTTATGTATGTCTTACCAGACTGAGTAATTGCTAATTTTTTTAAACTAATATCATCCAGCGTTGTTGAAACAGAAATTTGTACTTCACGCGGTTCAAAGGTCATATTTTCATTAATGGTAATGATTTTATTGGCATTCCCATACCCTGTATCTGTATCAATATTGCAAATATTTCTGTCTACCTTAATTTTCCAACCTGTGCTGCTTTGAATAGTAATAGATACCTGGCCTCCGATGCTTTCAATGGCCGAGACAGGTGAAGACACCTCCAGCCGTGGAGATTCTATCTCTGTTTCGTCTTCGCTCTTCGAACATCCAAGCAATAGAACTATTAGAAATAAGTGGATCAGACTTTTGCTCATTTCCGTTTTTCTTATAAAAGTAAGCGAATTATATTAAACGGCACTTCTTTTACAATGCGATTTTTAGATGAAACAGAACTATTTTTCGTCCTCTCCCTGATCAAATGTCAATTTTTACCCTTTCACTATCTTGACCTTACCGCCGCAGTGAGGACAGTTAATAATGTCGGTTTGGGGTTGATCGAAAAGATCGGACATAGGGACATCTAAAGCAATTGCAATCTTTTCTAATGATTGTAATTGAGGATACTCCCCCCCTCTGTGTTTTATTCAGGCTTATGTCTGTAATGCCAAATCTTTTTGGGTTACCCCCTTCATTTGGCACACTTCCTTTATTCTCTTTCTAAAGTCCATACTATATAGTTTTATTTTACGGGTAACAAGTAAAACCAATTAGTTCAAAAAACCCAAATCTTACTATCATGAAAAAGCAACCCAAAACCATCACAATCTCAAAAAGAGAGTATGAAACCCTACTCCGGGATCAGCTTGCATGTCAATTCCTGATTGAAGCGATCAGCGAAACCAAAGCAGAGGACGAATTAGTCCATATCCTTTTGAATGCAAACATCAATTCCAATTTATAAACCATTTTTAAATCAAACTATTATGAATCCGAAAGAAGAAGTTAAAAAAGCCTTGGAGGCTGCAAAAAACAGTCCAGTCGCTCATGATGAGTGCTACATTGCAACCAGACACTTGTGCAATGTTATTCCCCGTCTGGTAGGTGACGTTTTGGAAGAGATTGAGGGCATAGAAAAAAGACTGAAGGA
>CAZANK010000514.1:1460-2966 GCA_964486235.1 uncultured Prolixibacteraceae bacterium
CGCTTAATCGAAACGTTCATCTGCGATAGTCGTTTCTCCCGCTCAGCAAAGCCTCAGTTCGTTTGGCCTTTGCATCCGCTTAATCGAAACGTTCATTTTTCAAATGTGAGTGCAAAACTATAAAAAATCTTAAATAACCATCCTATTCTCCCTAAAATATTCTCTTAAATATGTATCTTAACCGTTCAAAAAATTAAAATCGAAAAAGAAACCCTGAACACATGAACCCTGAAAAACTGATGCAAATCGCCGGACAGTTTGTCCCGGCAAATGAAGTAAGCCACGTCGCTCCCCTTGGAGAAGGATTTATCAATGACACCTTTATTATTTACCCAAAAGCAGAAAACGGAAAAAAATACCTGCTCCAGCGTAAGAATAGAAAGATTTTCGTGAATATCCCCGGGATGATGGATAACATCGATAAGGTGACCAGGCATATCAAGAAAAAAGTCGTCCAAAAAGGAGGAAACCCCCAGCGGGAAGCGCTGACGATCCTTCCAACCCATGAGGGCTCCTTTTATTTTCTGGATGAAGAAAACGAATACTGGACAGTCTGTCTGTTTATAGACGATCACCTGGCTTATGAAAAAGTCGATTCCCCTCAAATCGCGTTCTCGGGCGGAAAAGGGATTGGCCGCTTTCAAAGTCTGCTCGTGGATTTTCAGGAAGACCTGGTCGACACGCTCCCCGGATTTCACAACATGCGTTACCGCTTTGAACAGTGGGATGCTGTTCTGCAAAAGGATCCTGCCGGACGAAAAGAAAGCATGAAAAAAGAAATTCAATGGATTGAAGACCGCCGGGATGAGATGCTTTCGTTCTGGAAACTGGTTGAAAACGGAACCATCCCGAAACGCGTAACGCACAACGACACGAAAATCACGAACATTTTATTCGACAAAGACGGAGACGTGTTGTGTATGATCGATCTCGACACCGTTCTCCAGAGTCCGGTACTGAACGACTTCGGTGATGCCATCCGGTCTTATGCCAATATTGGTTGTGAAGATGAAAAGGACCTCAACAACGTGGCTTTTGACCTGGAACGGTATAAAGCCTTCACCAAAGGGTATCTTTCGGAAACGCGCGGTATCCTGACGGCTCCCGAAATCGATTACCTGGCGTTCTCGGCCCGTTTTATCACCTTTGAACAGTTGTTGCGGTTTCTGATGGACTACCTGAACGGCGATACGTATTACCGGATCAGGTATCCCGAACATAACCTGGTCAGAACGTATGCCCAGCATAAGTTACTGGTGGATATGGAAGACCATGATGAATTGATGAAGCAGGTAACGGACGAAATCTACCACAACACATAAGCGACTGAACGCCTTCCTGCACAAGCCGGAATCCGGATCAATACGGTCCCAAAAAGTAGCATAAACCGTCATTGGAAAAAAACAAAACGAAGCAATCGACTGAAAATCAATCAGAAAGATTGCTTCGCAGTGCTACCCATGACGGGTTAAAAATTTCACTTTCGCAGAATTACCATGGTGGCGC
>CAZANK010000515.1:0-2963 GCA_964486235.1 uncultured Prolixibacteraceae bacterium
CCCGTTGAACTTGGCTTTCAGGAAGATGGAGGTTGAAGATAAAAATCAGCCTTGACTTTTTTGTTTACTTTTTGTGGTAAGACAAAAAGTAAAATCCGTCTGATAAGACATCCATGAACACAACAACTACACAAAACCCGTCACCTTGAGCGGAGCCGAAAGGGGGAAATAGGAAACAGCGGATTTATAGGAAACTCTCGCTCCGAACCAAGTAAACAACCACCGGCCAAAATTCCTCCCCTGCCAAGGGGAGGTGGGCACCGAAGGTGTCCGGAGGGGTCAACGGGAAACTTGAAACCCGAAACCTGAAACTCTCACCTAAATAAAACTGCGACTGAAAACTTTTCCCTCCCCCTCGGGGAGGGCCAGGGAGGGGCTTTTCCTACATTTCCTACACTTCCCCTCTCCGATGTTGATAACTCTCATGTTTTTTCTTGTTTATGTTTAGCTTTTCTTTATTAAATTAGCCATTCTTTGACAAGTCACTAATACCATCAATATGTTTTTGGGAAAACGAATAAAAGAATTACGGGAAGAAAAAGGACTGCTTCAACGCCAACTGGCTGCTGAACTGGAAATTGATTCTCCCATGTACAGCAAAATAGAACGCGGCGAACGACGGGCAAAGCGAGAACAGGTAGTAAAGCTAGCTGAGATATTTAAAGTTGAAAAAGACGAATTGCTTACACTTTGGTTAGCTGGTCAGATATACGAATTAATCAAAAATGAAAAACTTGGTCACAAAGCTCTATCATTTATTTCTAATAATATGTAGCTATTAGTATGGAAGTAAATAACCCAAATATAATTCAGAGCTACTTAAACTCGACCGCTCGCAATAAAATCATTTTCTTTCGTATTGATATTCCTGGCATTGAACCAATAGACCTTGGCAATAAAGTAGCCCATAGTATTTCCAAAATAGTTAATGATAAAAGACTATCGTTTAAGGCTAAACTTATTATCGAAGATGTATTATCATCCAGCATGATTAAGCATGACAATTATGGAAAATTATTGGCAATATCAAATATTGGGATTCTTTTTGAACCCAATTTAAAAATTGACATCATAAATCTTTTTGATAGTTATTCCACTGGCACTCCTCTGTTTGTTAAATGGGAAGGAGAAACCGGGATGGGAAAACTATTTCTTCTTTCAAAACAAAACGGAATTAAAGTTGAATTGAAAAATTTAAGCCATATAATAATATGAAGTACAGCGAACTAATCAATTTTGAACCAATTACAGAAGTTGTAAAATTTAGTGAAACACATAAATCCGATTATCAAAAAAATCTGGTAAAGACCTTTGTTTTTTCCGACACCTTCAAAAAGGTTCTTATTCCTTTAATGGTTAGAAATTTAGATTTCAACTATGATGGTGAAACTTTTGGATTACAGGTAGTAGGTAACTATGGTACAGGTAAATCTCACTTGATGTCTTTGGTTTCATTAATTGCAGAAAATGAGCAATTAATTGAACTGGTAAAGGATGAAACGCCACAAAAGGAACTGGCAAAAATAGCAGGCAAATTCAAGGTGCTTCGTTTTGAATTGGGTGGCACCGAAAGCTTATGGGATTTTGTAACCTTCAAAATTGAAACCATTTTTAGTGAATTGGGCATTGACTTTTCATTTGATAACCTTGGAAAAATATCTTATGCAGATAAATTAAAACTCATGATGGCTGAGTTTGAAGATAAATTCCCTGACAAAGGTTTTCTGGTAGTTATTGATGAAATGCTGGCTTATCTTAAAGGACGAAGCACACCGGATAAATTAAACCAGGACTTACAGGTTCTTCAGGCACTTGGGCAAGCCTGTGATTCATCCAAATTTAAATTCATCTTTGGTGTTCAGGAAATGATTTATCATTCTCCTGAATTTCAGTTTGCGGCTGATATGTTGCAAAAGGTAAATGACCGCTATAAGGATATTATGATTACAAAAGAGGACGTTGCCTACATTGTCAAGAATCGTCTTCTCAGTAAGAATGAACACCAAAAACAGAAAATTAAAGACCATTTAGACAGCTTTTTAAAGCTATTTACCGATATGCACGGAAGAACTCAGGATTACGTGGAGCTTTTCCCGGTGCACCCCACTTATTTTGAAAATTTTGAGCGAATTAGAATTGGTAAAAGTCAACGGGAAATTCTGAAAACATTATCCAACCAATTTCGTGAATTACTTGATTTGGATATTCCAAAGGACAATCCGGGATTACTTACTTACGACCGCTATTGGGAAGACATTCAAAAGAGTCAGGATTTAATGGCAATCCCCGATGTTAGAAAAGTAAAGGAAATAACTGAAACCATAAACGATAAAATTGAAAGCTACTTTACAGGTGTTCGAACCAGCAAGAAAAACATTGCCAAACGAATCACAAATGCTTGTGCCATTAAAATTCTTCAACATGAATTGAATAAGCAAAATGGTACAAATACAGAACATTTGGTAGATGACCTTTGCCTCACAGACAAGTTGGCTGACGATAGAGATTTCCTCATCGATATTATGGATTCCACTTCTCAGCAAATCATTACGGCAACTTCTGGTCAATATTTTGATAAAGATGCCGAGAATGGGGAGTATCATTTAAGGATTGAAGGTGGCATCAATTTCGACCAAAAGATTAAGGACTATGCAGCAACAATGTCTGATTCCCACAAGGATGAATACTATTTTAAATTTTTGAAGACCATTTTATCCCTGGATTACGACACATACAGACCGACTTTTAATATATGGAAGTATAATATCGAATGGAAGTCACACAAAACCTATCGCGATGGGTACATTTTCTTTGGTAACCCCAATGAGAAATCCACAACCCATCCGAGACAACACTTTTACATGTACTTTATGCCCATCTTCGATGACGCTAAGAAAATTCGTAACCACGATGAGGATGAAGTATATTTCATTCTGGATGACCTATCAGCCGATTTTAAGAAT
>CAZANK010000516.1:0-2957 GCA_964486235.1 uncultured Prolixibacteraceae bacterium
AAGAGCAGGTGGGCTTCTTTCGTGACCTCTAACTCGAGGCGATCGTGCCCCATTTTATTCTGAATTCAGAATAATCTGGATTGCACTCCGTTTGATGCACAAGGCGGACGTGGGCGGATGTTTCAGCTTTTTGGCAAAGAAATGGGAAAAATTATTGATGAACTGAATGAAGTGCTTGCAGCCTAAGATAATCAGGTTAATTCATTAATCAGTCAAAGCGAAGTTCAAACAATGTTTCCTGTGTAATTACATTATATTTCAAAATATACATTGCATTGTTACCTTTTGTTTCTATATTTGTAAAGCATTATAAGATTTGGACGTACACATTAACGGTAAGGAACTTGAAAAGCTGTATGAAAGTGGTAAATCAAAAAAATTGAAGTTACGGCAGGACATCATTGATAAATTTTTTGCAACCGTTCAGAAAATTGATGCTGCAAAAAATATTTATGACTTATGGAACGATCCGTCGCTCAATTTTGAGAAATACAAAAAGCATTATTCTATGCGGTTAACAGGTAAATACCGCTTAGAAATGGAGATAAAATGGATGAACGAAGAAAGGACTATTGGTGAGTTTCATCTCTTTGCTATTTCGAGTCATTATGGAGATTAAAACAAACGGAACAATGGTATCAATTAAAAACTTAAAAGCGGCAAAGAAATTCGGTCCCGGATATTTTATCAGGGAGCAAATGTTAATTCGCGGCTGGGTGCAAGAGGAACTGTCCGATGTACTAGGCATTTCGCCTAAGCACCTGAGCAGTATTTTGCAGGACAAACAAGCTCTGAGCATAGAAAACGCAAAGAAACTGGCGAGTGCCTTTAATACATCACCACAATACTGGCTCAACCTGGATAACGACTACCGCTTATGGCTCGAACAGGGGCGAAAAGAACAGACAGCCGTAGTTGAAGCAAAAGCCATCATATACTGCCGCATGCCCGTGCGCGATATGATGAAAAAAGGCTGGTTGCCTCCAACCCGTGACCTGAAAGAATTGACAAATTCTGTAAAAGCATTTTGGGGGATTTCCGGTTTAGACTTTAATTTTCTCGACGAATCGGTGTTGCCGCTTTGCAAAAAATCGGAAGCATACAACCAGTTCAACGCATCGTATGCTGCTACCTGGTTTCAGATGGCGAAGAAGTTCAGTGCCCATTATGAGGTGTCTGCGTATAATAAACAAGCTCTCGAAACCTTGTATAAAAACATTTCGGCTTTTACCACACGAGTTAACGGCATAGAGCTGTTTATAAAAGAGTTGAATGACTGTGGCGTGAAGTTTTTTGTATTGCCACATTTGGAAAAGACGTATCTCGATGGCGCTGCATTCTTGCTCGATGGCACTCCGGTAATAGTTTATACGGCACGCTACAAACGCATTGATAATTTTTGGTTTACCGTGGCGCACGAAATTGCCCACGTACTCAAACACTTGAGCGAGAAAACACCTTTTGTGCTCGATAACCTGCGCGAAAAAACCACAGATAAACAAGAAGAAGAAGCCAACAAACTGGCAGCAAAACACCTGAAACATACAGAAATTTTAGAGTATCTCGAACCACATTTTAATTACCTTACTGTAGGTAAAATAGAAGAGTGCAGTGCAGCTGTAAATATACACCCTGCCATTATTATTGGGGCTTTGGCGTTTAACGAAAAAATTTCGTTCCGCAACCAAAGCCTGTTTAACGAAAACGTGCTGGAATTAATCCCGGTACATTTTATTCACCAATCGTTATTAGCTGCATCATGAGAGAGGATTGGGTAGAGATTGAATACAAAGACGCGGTAGTTAAAATATCTACTTCTAAACAAAAGCTGAAGCAATCTGAATACTTGCAGACTGGGAAAATACCTGTTGTTGACCAAGGGCAGCAGTTGATTGGTGGATATACAGATGATGAATTTAGAGTACTTAAATGTAAACTGCCTGCGGTAATATTTGGTGACCATACAAAAATAATTAAGCTCATCAACTTCTCGTTTGCTCCAGGTGCGGATGGCACCAAAGTATTAGAACCAATAACGTACATTCTCCCCAAATACCTTGCTTACCTAACAGAAATACTCGTATTTAAAATAAAAGACAAAGGGTATGCAAGGCATTATCAGCATATAGAGAAAGAACTACTTCCAATAACATCATTATCGGAACAGCGCGCCATCGTCCAAAAAATCGAAAACCTCTTTGCCTCGCTCGACAAAGGCATTGCCGACCTAAAGATCGCTCAGCAGCAACTAAAGGTATACAGGCAGGCGGTGCTGAAAAAGGCGTTTGAAGGGAAGCTAACCAACAGCCTGAACCGTGATTCTTCCGATTTGCCTGATGACTATGATTTACCAATGGTTGCCGAAAGGGCCTCTAAATACAATTCTCAAGGCAATCACGATAATCAAAAAAAATCAAGGTCCAAACAATCTGCCGGAAGGTTGGAAATGGGTGAAATTGGGGGAGGTGGCAGAAATGTGTTTGGGTAAAATGCTTGATAAAACAAAGAATAAGGGAGAAGAAAAACCGTATTTAGGCAATATAAATGTTCGATGGGGTTCATTTGATATACACAGCCTAAAGCTGATGAGAATTGAAAAAAGTGAACAAGAACGGTATCAGGTTATCAAGAACGATTTGATAATTTGTGAAGGAGGAGAGCCAGGCCGATGTGCAGTTTGGACATCGAATGATACGATTTACATCCAAAAGGCACTTCATAGAGTTAGACCGCATGGAGGATACAGCTCTTTCTATTTTTGTTACTATTTCAGTTTATTATCGAGAGCATATGGATTAGAAAAGTATTTCACAGGCACAACGATTAAACATCTCACCGGACAAAAACTGAAAGAAGTAATAATTCATCTTCCCCCAACCCTTGCCGAACAACACGCCATTGTTCGTGAAATCGAATCCCGCCTGTCCGTTTGCGACAAAATAGAACAAAGCATTACC
>CAZANK010000517.1:0-2949 GCA_964486235.1 uncultured Prolixibacteraceae bacterium
ATCCAGTTTTCCCCGGTAGCGACGGTCATGTCGGCCAGGTGTTTCTTCTTTTGGATCATTTCATCGATACGCTCTTCGAATGTATTCTTCGTGATCATCCGGTGCACCATCACATTTTTCTTTTGTCCGATCCGGTAAGCCCGGTCGGTAGCCTGATTTTCGACAGCCGGATTCCACCACAGATCATAATGGACGACGTGAGAGGCGGCAGTCAGGTTCAATCCGGTTCCTCCTGCTTTAAGGGAAAGGATGAAAATCTTGTCGGCGCGGTTATGCTGGAATCGTTCCACCATTTGCTGACGTTGACTGACGTTGCACCCGCCGTGATAAAACATCGGCCGTTCGCCGAATCGTTCGGCGATGAAGCGTTCCAGCAGATCGCCCATTTCCCGGAATTGCGTAAAGATGAGCACTTTTTCGCCCGCTTGTGTAATGCTGTCGAGTAGTTCGAAAAGTAATTCCGTTTTGCCCGAAAGCGTGGGGTCGAAATTCCCGTTTTTCAGGAAATTGGTAGGGTGGTTGCATATTTGCTTCAGCGCCAGTATCATTTGTAACACCAGTCCCTGTCTTTTGAATAGGGAATGATCCTCCGATTCGCCCACCCCTTCAATCTCGGCCATGGCCACCTGCATGGTTTTTTCGTAAAGTGCGGCCTGCTGTTTGGTAAGCAGGGCAAACTGATTCTGTTCCACCTTGTCGGGCAAATCGGAAATAATCGATTTATCCGATTTCATGCGGCGCATCATGAAAGGCGAAGTGATTTTGCGGAATTTTGCAACGACCTGCTCGTCGTTAAACACCTGGATCGGATCGGCAAAGTCCGACTTGAACGTTTTTACATTCCCCAAATAACCTTTGTTGGCAAAATCCATGATCGACCAGAATTCAGTCAGCCTGTTTTCCACCGGCGTTCCGCTCATCGCAATGCGGATGTTGGCGGGAATGCTTTTGATGGCTTTCGATTGTGCCGTGTCCTGATTTTTAATGTTTTGGGCTTCGTCGATCACCATCACCTGCCATTTTCGCTTTTTCAGCACCTCGGCATCGCTGCGTAAGACCCCGTACGTGGTGAGCATGACATCCGCATCGAACAGCTTCAGGTCGCGGGCGCCTCCGTGATAAATGTGCGACGAAACAGACGGCGCAAATTTTTGAATTTCAGCCTGCCAGTTGGTCAGTAAACCCGTCGGAACCACCACCAACGCTTTGTTTTTATCGTTCAGTGCATTTTCTTCCTTGAATTTCAGCAGGATGGAAATGACCTGCAGGGTTTTCCCCAAACCCATATCGTCGGCAATAATACTCCCAAACCCGATCCGGCTGTTGCGGTACATCCAGGAGTAGCCGCGCTCCTGGTAAGGCCGGAGTTGGGCGTTCAGTCCCTGCGGCAACGGAATCGTTGAGGTTGAAGTGAGTTCGTGGATCAGTTCACGCACTTCGCCGGTAAGCAAAACGGGTGCCCCTTCGTATTCTTCCGCCAGGGCCGTTTGGAGCAACTGATAGGAATTCAGTGGCTTGTCGGTGGTGAAGAATTTATGGAGCTTTTCCATTTCCGGTTCGTTCACGTAGATATAATTTTCCTTGAAACGGAAAAGCCCGGTCGCGTTTTTCAGCAGTTTCTTAAATTCGTCGGGCGACATCAGCGTATCGCCGATAGCCACCTGCCAATCGAACGAAAGCAGGTCGTCCAGCCTTACATAACCCTGCTGTTCAGTGTTGCGCCTGAGTTTTACGGTCGGTTTGGGACGAAGCAATTCCTGCAGCGATTTTGGCAGCATAATTTTGATATCGAGCAGACGAACTGCAGGAAGCACTTCCATTAAAAACGGCGCGAACTCGGCGGTATCGAAAAGGATCGGTTGATTCCCGCCCAGGTTGATGTGCATATCCAGTCCGCGGATAAACGGCGACAGCAACGAAAGCGTTTGCAGGATTTTAAACCGTTGTTTTTCGTACTGGTTTTCCCGCAGGATCTTTGAAACAGGAACCGGCAGTTGATCTTTTTCTGAAATGTCCTCGATGCTGATTTGCACATCGAATTGTTCATTTTCAAGCTCCGAAACGGTGATCACCGGCTTGTAATTTTCGGTGGTGAGGTGAAACCGGTCAAGCCAGACTTTCATACCTCCGCTTAGGGCGTTTTCGCCTACGCCGGAGAAAGAATAAGCCTTGTTCTTGAAGAAAATATCTTCGAACAGATCGCCGTTTGAGGATCGTGATAAATGGGCAACCAATTTGGAGATGACGATGGAAAGCAACTCATTCGTTTGATTTTCGAGCGGCAATAACTGCTCCGCTTTTCGGGTAATTTTGGGCGACATCAGCAGATCGGGCGGAAGGAGTTTATCTAATTTTTCAGTCAGCAGCCTCACTTCGCTGTCGATTAATGCCGGAAGCCATCGAATGATAAAGTCTTTATTGCCCAGTTGAACGATTTGCGGAACCACATTGCCGTTGGCGATTAAATGCAGCGATGCGAAAAGAATTTTGTGGAAAGCCGCTACCGAAGGCTGATAATCGGGTAAATGATCGGGATTGAGTTTGAAAATGGCCGGAAGAAGTTGCTCCAGCGTTTTCAGGGAATGGTTCTCTCCTGAAATTTGTATGTGATGATGACTGTCGGTTGATAGTGAAAGGGTAGAACGATGATTGATATCGGGCAAACTGTTTTTAGACGGGAAAACAGCATCAAAATCCAGTCTTTTACTTAAAACGCGTTTGGCTTCTTTGACAGTTCGAAGGAACTGTGAGGCGAATTTTTCCCTGAAATTCCCGCCGGCATAAAAGGGCGGGGCGTCAGGAAGCAACTGCACCAACGCCTCGGAAATATCGTGTAATTTTGAGAAGTCGGCACGGTCGTATGCCCTTTCTTCATCAAAATCTTTTTTCGGTCTTTTTGTTGTTTTCAGTAAATGGGCAAGTGCAGGAATTTCCGTTTTCTTTGGGTTG
>CAZANK010000518.1:0-2937 GCA_964486235.1 uncultured Prolixibacteraceae bacterium
AGAACGGCCCTTATATTCCCACAGCTTTCTCCGGAGGCTTTCCGGATCAATCATCGGGTCTTTACCCGGATCAATCATCACGGTGTCGGCGGTGGTTTCATACCAACTGGTATGGTTGGAGTGGTGTTCCATGTGCGTGACAAAAACAACCGGCCGCTCCTGCTCACGAACATATGACTTCCCGGCCTTTAACCCTAAAATACGTTGAAACTTGTTGATGACCGCTGTCATGCCGAATCCTGCCGTAATGATCACGTCATTGGCACCGGCGTTGACATGTTGCTTGATAACCTGGTGTGAAAGTTGGTAGGCCCTGGTCATCAGGGCCCCCGTTTCACTGGTCTCAGAATGGGTGTTGCCGACAAACGGGCCGATTTCGTCCAGTATCCTCCGTTCAATGGGCCGGTACAGGCGTCCGCTCGCAATCCAGTCGGCATACAGGATTTTTTTCCTTCCAAAAGGACTCAGAAATGTTTGGTCGATCCCGATAATATTATTGCGGAATTGATTGAAATATTTTTCCAATTCACCCATAAACCTTGAAATTCGTCTGTTTTTTCAAATGACACCTCTGCAATTGGCGTATCAGCGCCTTTTTTTCAATGAAGTCACCTTCAAAAGAAGCCGTTGAACGGCCATTCAACTTTTTGCTAATTTACATGATGAAAGTGAATAATGAGTCCTGTTTCAAACAAATTCTGTCGGGACCAAAAAGATATTTGAAGCGCTGGTCGAAGAAGAAGAGACCCATTACGACCAGTTTGATGTGGAACTGGGAAACATGGAAAAATTTGGGGACAATTACCTCGCCCTCCAGTCCATCGAGCGGAGTAAAAAAATAGCAGGAAACACCGGCGCTGAAAAAGCTTAATAAAACCGGTTGTGTATGGCAATCCTTTGCCTTGAATAAAAAAATACCTGCAGATCAATGTCTGCAGGTATTTTTTCTTTTGATCACATCCGGTGATTACAGACTATCGCCAAAGTCTTCACGGAATTTGGCCATCAGCTTATCGACCCAGTTTCCGATCGGTTTCAGTTTACCCACAAAGAAACGGAGTACGGGTGGTTCTTCTTCCCATTCCAATCCGCCGATCAATTTGCGGTTGTCAAAGAGCCACTGAAGACGGTCTTCCACATATTTGATCTGAGACAGGGTGAAAACACGGCGCGGGAATGCCAGACGAAGCAGTTCCACATCGGCTAACACGTCATTCCCGTTTTCATCGCGAACGCTCGATATCGTTCCGCGTTCCATCCCGCGTATCCCGGAGGCAATGTAAACGGCCGCGGCCAAAGCGCCGGCAGGATACTGGGTTTGCGGCACGTGAGGGATGAATTCGCTCGCATTCAAATGGCAGCCGAGTCCTCCGGCAGGCGTGATCACGGGGATACCCCGCTTCACCAACGCGTCGACCAGGTATTTAATGAACATGGGCGAATGACTGATCATGTCAAAGTCAAGTGTTTCGTATAGCCCCACAGCCATGGCTTCAATCTCCCGCACACTCATTCCCCCATACGTCAGGAAGCCTTCGAAAAGCGGCACCATGTCCCTCATCTGCATGTAAATCTCCCGATTGTTGGTGCAAATCCCGCCGCCGCGGGTACAACTGACCTTTCTGCCTGAAAAATACGAGAAATCCACGTAACCCACCATTTCATGCAGGATTTCCTTCAATGGCTTGTTCTGGTACCCATTCTCCCTGATCTTGATAAAATAAAGATTCTCGTTGATCAGGCTAAGGTCCAGTAACATCTTAATAGAATGAGCTTTAGCAACAGCCGAAACTTCACGCAGGTTCGCCATCGAAAAAGGCTGGCCGCCTATCAGGTTAGTCCCTGCTTCAAAACGAACGTAGGCGATGCGTTCAGCGCCGTACTTTTCAATGAGTTTGTTCAGCTTATTCACGTCCATGTTCCCTTTAAAGGGAAAGTCGCTCGTGGTCTTCAGGGCTTCATCCGTGTAGATTTCTTCGACGATACCACCCGCCAGTTCAACGTGGGCTTTGGTCGTCGTAAAATGATAATTCATCGGCACAATCATCCCTTTCTTAATGAAAGCCTGGGAAATAATATGTTCGGCGGCACGCCCCTGGTGTACCGGAAGAAAATATTTCTGGTTAAAAACGTCCAGTACCGCTTTTTCAAGTTTGGTGTAACTGGCTGAACCGGCATAGGCATCATCGGCTACGTTCATCGCGGCCACCTGATTGTCACTCATCGCGTTTGTACCCGAATCGGTCAGCATATCCAGATACACATCTTTGTTTTGAAGAAGAAACGTATTAAAGCCAGCGCCAAAGATTGATTCTTTGCGCTCTTCGATCGGTAAAAGGTTTAATTTCTGAACCACACGCACCTTGTGCATCTCCAAAGGTGTTACCTCACCACTGTAAAATTTGACAGTTTTTAATTGATCAAGATTCTCCATAAGATCGTTAATATTTAGTCTTTGTTGATTTTTAAGCCGAAATAAAACCATTTCAGGAAAGCACAAAAAAACACTCCCTCCGAGGTTGATTTTCGGAACCTGCGAGTTTACGAATAAATAATTTTTAATCAAAATTATCCTGCAACTTATAATTAGTATTTTTTGGCGTTCTGAATTTTAATTTGAAAGAGGATAAGCACTAATTTTGAACAGAATAGTAAAGAATTCAAAGAATTAACGGGATTTCCGGCTTAACCACGGAAAGAAAAACGCCAACTTATCCAAGCTCAAATGTGGTGAGGCCAAAAACCCTGTTTATTTCCATGTCGGGGGCATCACCCAAATACATACGGGCGCACTCGAAGACATAGGTGGCATGATACTTTTTCACAAGATCTGCGGCATCCCTGTTGATCATGGGAATATCCATATATAACGGTTCACCGGACACCGCGTCCAGACAGGCTTTGTAAAGTTCTTCCGCGATGGCCTTATCGTCGGCA
>CAZANK010000519.1:0-2932 GCA_964486235.1 uncultured Prolixibacteraceae bacterium
AACGATGGCCGGAATCAATAAATTATTTGTATCTCTGCTACTTGAAGGAAACAGCTTCGACGTTGGAGAACTATTGAAGAGGTTCAGGACGCCATAGGACATTGGAAAGCAATTGCCATCGAATACGGGATCAGCAAAGACACAAGGGAAACTATTCAGACACGGATGGATAAGATCAGCGATTAACTGAAGTTTCTTTGTCGTTTTTAAGTGTCGACGGGGGTGTCGAAAGAAAAAATCTGCTGGCGGAACCCTTTTGTTTTGATAAACCCGGCCACCATTCCCGCCAGGATCCAGATGCTTCCGGCAATCTTTGCGTGGGTGCCCAAATTGATCCAGATGAAAAAGCAAAACAGGAACCCGATAACCGGCGGAACAACATTGATGAACTTCCTGCTTTTTTCTTTCACAAAAAAATGGGAAAATACCGACAGGTTGACGCCCATAAAGGCGATGAATGCGCCAAAGTTGAGCATCTCGGCCGTCAGTTGAAAGTTGAGGACAAACACGCCAACCAGCGTAACCGCCCCCACGAAGAGGACGTTGTTTTGCGGGACAGACCTTTTAGGGTCAACTTTCCCGAAAAATTTCCGGGGCAACGCGTTTTCCCGTCCCATCCCGTATAACAGGCGCGCGGCGCCAAGCATGGACCCGATGCCTGCACCAAGCGCAGAGACCAGCAGGCTGATATTAATCAGATGAAAAAGAAAAGTGCCCCCGGCTTTCTTCGCCACGAACACGAAAGCAGTGTCGATATCGGGGAAGTTGCCCCATTCTCCCCAAACCAGTTGTGCCACGTATACCTCGACCGATGCAATAATTCCCGTGAACAGACAGGTCAGCACCGTGGCAAGCAGGATGTTCCGCCGCGGGTTTTTTACTTCCTCCGACAGGGTCGAAATGCCGTCAAAACCGATGTACGTCAGCGCGGCAATGGCAGTTCCCGAAAGGACGGTTGAGAATGAAAACGTTTCAGGATCATAAAATGGTTTAACAAAATCTCCGGCTGCAAGATCCGGCAATTTCAACAGGTACCGGACCGCGTAAGCGAGAAAGATCAAAACGACGATACTCAGGATGATGATCAGGATCCGGTTATTCCGGGCATTTGTTTTTATCCCCCGCAGGTTCAGTGCGGTGAAAAGCAGGGCGAAAAATACGGCAAATACGGCATAAGGGATACCCGGCAGGATATTCATCATCGCCTTGCTGCAGAAGATGGAACAAAGGATTGGATTGAGCATGTAATCCATCACCATCCCCCATCCGGTCAGGAATCCCGCGGCAGGATGGATCGAGCGGCCGACATACGAAAACGCGGAACCCGCCAAAGGGAACACGCCGGCCATGCGTCCGTAGCTGATCGCTGTGAACAACATCGCGATCATGGCGATCAGGATGCTGGTGACCACATGCCCTTTGGCCTGGTTGCTGATAATGCCGAAAATAGGCAAAGGAGCCGTGATGGTGATGACGATAATCCCGTAGAATATCAGGTCCCATAAACCCAATGCCCGCCTTAGGCCAGGTGAATGGTTTTGAGGATCACTTCCCGGTTTGCCCATTGCCTAAATCTTCAGAGGTTTGTTCCTGTTAAACTTAAGAATTCCTGCGTTTTTTTCAACGAGCTGGCCGAATTGCCAACCGGAAAATATTCCAGTCCCACGTAACCATCATACCCGGTTTTGTCAATTGCATGGAGCACAAAGCGGTAATTGATTTCCCCGGAATAAAGCTCATTCCTTCCCGGAAGGTTCGCGGCGTGGAAATGACCGATGTACCCGATATTATTCCGGATCGAATTGACCAGGTCCCCTTCCATGACCTGCATGTGGTAGATGTCGAATAACAGCTTTAAGCCAGGGCTGTTGATTTGTTTGACGATGTCAAACCCGACCTTTGAAGAGGTGAGGAAATATCCGGGGTGGTCGATGGCCGAATTCAATGCTTCCAGAAGGAGGGTCATTCCCTCCCTCTCCGCAAGTTTGGAGGCTTCGGTGAGCAGGAGGATGACCGATTCCATCTGCGCTTCCATCGGGATGCCGTCGGTGATGTTCCCGGTGCAGGTGATCAGTTTGCTGCAATGCAGCTTTTTGGCGATGGCGATGGTCTCTTCCAGCCGGGCAAGGTATTGATCCTTGTTTTTGATGTTGGTCAGTGAGCCCCCGATGGCCCCGTCGGAGGAATTAACCACGATGTCATTGACATGAATACCCAAATCCGATACGATTGAAGCAATCTCGTCAATGTTTTTCGGTGTGGGAATAAGGTCTTTCCCGTCGAACTCGTGATCCCAAAACCAGAACTCGACAGCCTGATACCCCAGGGCTGCGACCTTTCTTATTTTGTCGGACGAATTATCACCGGGGAATAAGGGATCGATACATAAGTCAATCTTTGGCATAGGGTTTCGTTTTAAAGATAAGCATTTGCTACTTTGATGATTCCGTCGGCAATCATGTCGCAGTCGTCAGCGGTCATTTGAGCGGGGATATCGATGTGCAACGACTTGCGGAGATGTTTCAGTGTGTTGGGGTTCATATCGGCGCTGTATTCTGCCTTGCCTCCTTTTGACGTGTAATAAGGACAGGTATACGGGCATCCCTCCGCGGTGGCCGTCCATTTATTCAGGATCATGTCCCAGTGGCTGTAGAGATGCCAGTCGGGAACGCTTTTATTATGCATGGAAGAAGCCGCTATCCCTTCGGCTTTGAGTGCGTCTGCAAATTTGCCGGTGATCTCCGGGTTGGGGAGGAACATGATCAGGACGATCCCGGTATCGCCTTCAGCATCGTTCATCCTTCTGAATCCGATCCCGTTTATGCCGGTTATCGCGTTTTTGATCCGTGCTTTGTTCCCCCTCATTTTCGCCAGAAGGCCTTCGAGCCGTTGAAGTTGTACCCTCAGGATCGCGCCGGTTATTTCATTCATC
>CAZANK010000520.1:0-2925 GCA_964486235.1 uncultured Prolixibacteraceae bacterium
GGAAGGCAAGTAATCTATTTCGAGGTTGTTGTTACCGGATTGCTTGCTTTCAACGATCAGTCTGGAATAACCAATCCCGGATTCGATCCGGTATCCTGTTGAACCGCCATTCAACAACACCCTCTCAAGTTTTGACGACCGGAGAGGAATCATAAATATCCTGTTTGCCCGGGCTTTGTTTTGAAAATTAAAAATTTCCTTTTGCCCTTTTCTTTGATATTCAAGAGAGGCATCTGCAATTTTAAGACTGGCCTGTTCCCACTCTGAAGGAAAATTGGGCGCGACTGTTATTTTACCTTCCAAAAGGTTGAACCGGATACCAAAGAGTCCTTCAACAATCAGTCTCAAATACATACTGTTGATGTCCGTAAAATCTGTCGACCCGCCACTGTATCCGTCCGGGGCAAGGCAATGACCCACAACTCCCGGCATGTCGCTCAAAAAATGAGCATCCACGATCCCTTTTAAAAGTTCATGCCCTTTTTGTGTTTGTCCGCACATAAAATAAGCCCAAGCCAGATGAATATTCTCTGCCGTATATAACCCGCAGCTAGAGTAATTCTGCGGGTACCAGTCCGACGACCAGACCAACCGTCCATCCCTCGCTCTTGTTTTCTCATTCCGAAGTACATTTTCAGTAAATGCCAGCATCTGATAAGCCTGGAAAGGATCGACAATTCCTGCTTCGATCGAATGATAAATTGTAGCGAGTTCGGGAGAAGGATGAATAAGTTTATTCCCGATCACATCGATGTATTCAGCCACTACACCCTTTTCAGGGATCCAAAGCGTTTTCTGAACTGCATCCCGGATTTTATTGCTCCGGCTCTGGAAAGGTTCCGGGTCACGGCCAAGTTTTAATGCAAGCTTTGCCATCGTTTTATTGGCCCGGTAATTATAAGCGCTCGACTGCGCACAGCCTCCCCCGTTGTAGGAATGTGCATCCGATACCCATGTATTAAGCCAATTCTGATACAAATGATCATGGTCCGGATCTAAAATACGTTCTTCCCAGTCTAAAACACCGGCAATGTGATCAAATACCTGATTTGCATAAGAGAGGTCTCCGGTCCATTCGATTTGATGAAGGATCATATCGACCCCAACTTCCTGCATGTTATAAAAAATTGTCTTTCGTCCGTCACTCATTTCAGGCAGAAACCCGTAACTGTTTTTAAGCGTCGAGTATTGTCCCCCGTTATAAACAACTTCTTCTTTTTTCCCTGTTTTCGGAACCTGCAAATCTGCGAAAGTTTGGAATCCTTTCTTTACACGGTCGTGCCATCCAAGCACAGTCGGTCCGTACCATAACCGCCAGCCCATATAAGGAGCATGCCAGGCATAGGTGCCATGATAAAAAGACTGGTCATGCCAGGATGCATCCATGGCCAACACACTGGGAGGTACCGACAGATCAAGCATGTGATCAGGAGTAGATATTTCGATTGCCGACCGGACTTTGCGGATTTCGTTTTTCAAATACGCGACCGGGTCAGGATGTGAAAGCCACTTATCCAGTGCAGATTCCGGCGCATTCCGCAAAACAACAACATATCCGTCAAGCGTTTCTCCCTGTCCGATCACACAATCCATTTTTACCATCGGGGTCTCTATAGTGACGCTGTCGTTTCCAAGAAAGACCCCGGGATATTCCGTTTTTTTGGCATCTCCGGTTTGTACATGAACCGGGAAGGAAGCGCCTATCCGCATGGCCGTTTTTATGGAGTTTACTCCGGCACCACTAACTACTGCACTGTTTTTTCCAATTGTAACCGCGTTGCCCAAACAATCCGATGGCGAAAAATTCCTTTCTTTGACATAAGGGAACTCAAACCTTCCAAGGAAATCAGTGATCCCCCCAAACCCCAAAACAAGGATCACCCGCTGATCCGTGTTCGCCTGAATGTGCACCAAAAAGCCGTCTTCTGAACTGATTGGCAATACCTCTATTTTTGCTGTGACCCTTGCAAAACACTGCGAGAAGGTGCTGATCTCATATTCCATCCATCCGTTCCTGTAGGTTGCAACCGTACCCTGATTCTCATGGAACCATTGGGAATATCGTTCTCCCCGTTTATTGGGAGTATTGAAAACAGGAGCGCTCACTCCCGGAGTAGATGCAATGCCGATCATTAACGTACCACATTTGGCATGGAGGCACGCCGCGCTTGTCCTCCAGTCGGTGATGGTTCCTAAAACAATGGGCTGATCGCCGGCAAATGTGATGTATTTCTCTGTAAGCGAATCGTTCTCGTGTCCGCCATATAAACCTCTGTTGAAGATCGTATTACTCCCTGCAATCTGATATCCCCTATCCACAGGTAAATAATGGAGCTTCATTGTTCCGGGGCTGTTCTGACCGAAAACCTGGGCTTCTAAAGTGCCTGTAAAGAGAAAAACCAGTAAAAGGAAGGGTATTGCTATCTGTTTCATTATCATTATTTTTAGGAAGTTTTGATAATCGTTTACTCAAAGCAAAAGCTTCCGGTTTCGATGGCATCGAGTTATTAGTCGGCAATCCATTAAAATTAAATGCTGAGATTATTAGTACTTCTGTGAAAAATGCTGACCTTAAAATTGCCGCAATAGGGACAGGACTCCAAGCATCAGTAGAAGGATTATGTTTAATTTCAAATAAGACCGAAATCGAAAAAAAAGCACTTTCTAGATTTAAAAACTTGATTGACTTTGCAAGTCAATGCAATTGCCCTATTGTGACATTGGGTTCTTTCCGAGGAGTGCTCAATGAAACTCAATCTAATAACGAAAAGTCAAAATTTGAAACTACATTAAAAGAAATCGCAGATTATGCCTTTGATAAATCGGTATCAATAGGAATTGAACCTTTAAACAGGTATGAAAATAACTACCTTAATGCTGCTTCTGAAGTTACAGAACTTATTGAAAAAGTAAATAAGCCCAACA
>CAZANK010000521.1:0-2909 GCA_964486235.1 uncultured Prolixibacteraceae bacterium
AGAAGCTTGAAGAACTGGAGCCGGGGCGAGGTTTGCCGCATCTGCTTCCTTGAACGAATTGGCTGAGCCGACAATTTGCCGGTAAATAGTAAGATCGAATTTCCCGTTGACCCGGCTGATATACCCGAAAATATCCTCGCCGGCCCCGGGAGTAAATATTTCAAGCGGTCCTAAGGAAGCTTTTTTCGCAGCAGAACAGGAAAACGGCAAAGGTAGGATCACGATTGCCCCTGCCGCCAATCCCGAACGGCGAAGAAAGTCCCGCCTTGTGTATGTTTTCATAAGAGAAGGATATATTTGTATCAAAATTACCAACAATTTATTGATAATTTTTGGCAATTTTCAAATTTCATTCAACATTCGAATCCTTGCCCTTGAGTAAAGAAATTTTGAAAGCGCGATTTGAATTGATTTTTTAAACGAAATGGGCCCCTGATTCTTATCTCTGTTGCGAATCATGATCATTTCGCCTAAATTTGACGTGCATAAACAGATTTTTCTGCTTAACTTGTTAGCATGATTATATCCCGAATTATATTAAAAAACTGGAAAAGTTTAATCCTTAATTTACTGTTAATAAACTTATGAAAAACAGAAGAGATTTCCTAAAAATTACCGCAGCAGGGTCAGCGGGGATGGCCCTGCTCGGGTCGTATGCGTGTCAATCAAAAAAGACCGCAGCCACCGTTGACCGGAAAAGTTTCGGCGTAGGCATTCAGCTCTACACCATTCGCGATGCGATGGCCGCCGATGTTCCCGGGGCGTTGAAGAAAGTATCCGGCATCGGCTATAAACATCTGGAATTGGCAGGATACGCCGACGGTAAGTTCTATGGCTACGCGCCTGCCGAATTCAAAAAGATGGCCGATGACCTTGGAATGGATATCCTAAGCAGCCATACCCAGGTGGAAGCCGCAGGCATTACCGTGGACAACGCGAAGATCATGGCTGATGCCCATGCTGAACTCGGCGTCCTGTATTGTGTCCAGCCCTGGATCGAAGAAGTTGACCGAAATATAGAATCGTATAAAAAAATGATCGGCGACTGGAACCAGGTTGGTGAAATCATGAAAAATGCCGGCATCCGGTTCGCGTACCACAATCATAACTTTGAGTTTGCGCCGGTCGACGGGATTGTGCCTTATTACGATATTTTCATGCCGGAGATGGATGCCAGTCTCATCACGATGGAACTGGACCTTTTCTGGGCGACCAAGGCAGGACAGGATCCGGTGGAGATGTTTAACAAATATCCCGGACGTTTTCAGCTTTTGCACTTTAAGGACATGCTTACCCGTCAGGATCCGTTCTACGAAGTCATCAAAGATGACATCTGTCCGGTTGGTGAAGGTGTGATCGACTTCAAGAAAATCCTGGCAGCAAAAGATACGGCAGGGATGAAATATTTGTTTGTGGAAGATGACAACCAGGGCAACGGCAAACCCTTCGAGGGCATCGAAGCGAGTATTAAAAATCTGACGACCCATATTTTGGTATAAGATCAGACAGATACCCGAAGGCCGGACCGGCTGCTCCGGCCTTTTTTATCCCCCATTCCTGCAAAAGTGGCGGTTAAGTGCAGAGGACAAACAAGTTTGCCCTCTGCTAAATCGAAGCTGCGTGCACGAAGTGAAAGCAAGAATCTCAGGGCAATCCGGCAACTCCCTTTTTTGCATATATTTGTCTTTATTATGGCACAGGGACATGAAGAGATTTTATATTCAAAAATCAAGCACAGTGACGAAAGTGCTTTCAATCAGGCATTTAACCTGTATTACTCCCGTTTATGCTTCTTTGCCGATCACCTGATCCACGATTTTGACCTGTCCCGCTCCGTTGTACAGGATGTTTTCGTAGACCTCTGGGTAAACCGTGAAAATCTGGATATTCATTTCTCACTAAAGTCCTTTCTTTTTCAGGCGGTTAAGAATAAAGCGCTGAATGTCCTTAAACACCGCAAGGTGGAATCAAAATTCCGTGCCGAACAGCAGAAAAAGGATGAACCCGTTTCGGTTCAGGACTTAATGGAAGAGGCTGAACTCAATGACAGGATCAACTCAGCGATCCGGGAACTGCCACCCCGGTGCAAAGAGATATTTATCCTGTGCCGTTTCGAAGAATTAAGCTATTCGGAGATCGCCGGGCGGTTAAACATTTCAGTCAAAACCGTGGAGATGCAGATCAGTATTGCTTTAAAAAAAATCCGTCAGAAACTGTCTGATGCACAACTAATCCATTTAATGATATTCCTTCATTCGAAAAAAATCTGATCCCGCTTACAGGGTGTTCCGGCGTTGGGTTGTCTAAGGGGCGATCTTAAAACAAAGACGAACGACGATGGAACCTGAAAGTGAGCAAACCGAAATCCTTATTTCCAGAAAGCTCAGCGGTCACGCCACAGCCAAGGATATGGCAGAGCTTGAACACATCATGACCCTTGATCCGGCAATCCGGAAGCTTTTCGAGGAAACCCGGCGCGCATGGATCAACAGCCGTTATCCGTTCACACCCGAAGAAATCAAGGCCGACAGGGAAAAAATGAAAGAAAAGATCATCCGGGCGCTGTCTGTTGCAATAAAGAAAAAGCAGCATTACCGGCTTCTTTACCGGGCGGCTGCCGTTTTAGCGATTCCCCTTCTGATGGCTGCCGGTTGGTACCTGGGAACCCGGCCTTCCTCTCCTTCCGGACAAATAACTTCAACAATTACGGCGCCAAAAGGACAGATCGCCGAATGTGTGCTGGCCGACGGCACCCAGGTATGGCTTAACTTGGGAACAACCATTCACTATGATCCGTCCCTTACCGGAAAGAACAGGATTGTTAACCTCGAGGGAGAAGCTTATTTTAAAGTGGCAAAAATGCCAGACAGGCCATTTATTGTCAATACATCTGAATTGCAGGTAAAAGT
>CAZANK010000522.1:0-2905 GCA_964486235.1 uncultured Prolixibacteraceae bacterium
CCACGCGCTTCCTAAGAGTGCCGTCGTGGAGGATTTTGTGAACACCGAATTTGATTTGTTCATTGATATCAGTTTATCGCCGTCCGTATGTGCCCAGGCCGTCAGGGGGCTTTCACGGGCATCGTGTAAAGCGGGATGGTCAGATGCCACACCTGATTTTTTTGATTTACGGATTGATGTCAGCAAACGACCGGAGCCGGCTTTTCTGGTTGAACAACTAACGCACTATTTAAGTGAAATAAAAACAAAATAGAACATGACACACCTTTTTAAAGGAGCCGGGGTAGCGATGATCACCCCATTTAAACCGGACTGCACGATTGATTTCAGAACGCTTGAGAATCTGGTTGACGATCAGATCGCTGCAGACATGGATTATATTGTAGCACTTGGAACGACAGCCGAAACCCCCACCCTCTCGGTCGACGAGCAGAAAGAAGTGATCCGCTGCGTCCGGGGAAAAATAAATAAGCGGGTTCCGCTCCTGATCGGCATGGGGGGCAATGACCCGCACAAGGTTATCCAGACAATTGAAAGCACCGATTTTGAAGGGATTGACGGTATCTTGTCGGTGACTCCCTATTATAATCGTCCGTCTCAGGAAGGGCTTGTGGAATACTTTAAGCTGATTGCAAAAGCATCACCGGTGCCGGTGGTGTTGTATAATGTTCCGTCGCGTACCGGCGTGAACATGCTTTGCGAGACTTCGGTAAGAATTGCGAAAGCGTGTCCGGGCGTCATTGCAGTCAAGGAAGCGTCGGGCGACTGCTCCCAGACAGCCAGAATGGTCAGGTACGCCCCTGCACATTTTGCGGTGATCTCGGGCGATGACGCCCTGGCGCTCCCCATGATCGCGGTTGGAGGTATCGGCGTAATTTCGGTAGTCGCCAATGCACTGCCCGGCATGCTAAGTCAAATGGTCCACCTGGCGAATGACGGACAGTTTGCTGAAGCCCGCGAAATTCATCTCCGGTTGATTGATCTGTTAAAATTGATTTTCCGGGAAGGAAGTCCCGGAGGGGCCAAGGCACTCATGGAGATTATGGGAAAGGCACAAAACGTGATGCGTTTGCCGATGTATCCCGTCAGTCGGGAACTGCAAAAGGACATCGAGGAAGAGTTGAAAAAGATTTTGTAAAAAACTGAGAGTTTCGAGTGACGGGAAAATAGCTTGCGGCTTGTAGCTTGTGGCTTTTCGCTTTCCGTTTGCGGCTTATAGCTTGCGACCTGTAACTTCCGGCTTGTAACTCCCGGTTTGTTTGTAGCATCTGATTTGCTGCGTGCAGCTTGCAACTTGCAACTTGCGGATTGCGTCCATTTAAAATTTTGACCATTTAATGATGAAAGAGTATCCGGAGGTTCCCTCTCCGTGTTTTGTACTGGAAGAAAACCGGTTGCGAAAGAACCTGGAGCTGATCCGGTCGGTAGCCCGTGAAGCGGGGGTGGAGGTTATCCTGGCCTTCAAAGGTTTCGCCATGTGGAGCGTTTTTCCCATAGTCCGGGAATACATTTCCGGGGCAACGGCCAGTTCGCTGCATGAGGCCATGCTTTGCGCAGAAGAAATGGAAACTCCGGCCCATACCTATGCACCCGTGTTCGAGATGGAAACTTTCCCGGAGATCATCAGGCTTTCCAGCCATATTACCTTCAACTCGCTCAGTCAATACGAACGTTTCTACCCGCTCATCAGGGAGTCAGGAAAAACCGTATCGGTAGCGCTCCGGATTAATCCGGAGTTTTCGGAGGTTGAAACGGACCTGTATAATCCCTGTGCCCCCGGGTCCAGGTTGGGTATTATTGCGGGGCATCTCGGGGCCACGCTTCCCGAGGGTATTGACGGACTGCATTTCCACACGTTATGCGAATCATCTTCGACCGATCTGGAGAAGACGCTGTCGGCGGTAGAAGAAAAGTTTGGTCACTTGCTCAGACAGGCCAAGTGGATCAACATGGGGGGCGGTCATCTGATGACCCGTAAGGGATATGATACGCGGCATCTGATCACACTGCTTCAGAATTTCAAATCCCGTTATCCTAAGCTGCACGTTATTTTAGAGCCGGGAAGCGCTTTTGCATGGGAAAGCGGCTTCCTGAAAGCGACCGTGCTCGATGTGGTTGAAAATAAAGGAATTAAAACGGCTATGTTGAATGTTTCGTTTGCCGCCCACATGCCCGATTGTCTGGAAATGCCCTATCAGCCGCGCATCCGGCATGCAAGTGCCGTGCCGTTGCCGGGAAAGCCCACCTACCGCATGGGAGGCAACAGTTGTCTCAGCGGCGACTATTACGGCTCCTGGTCTTTCGATGAAGCGCTTCACGCAGGCGACGATCTGATCCTGGAAGACATGGTCCATTATACCATGGTAAAAACCACTTTTTTCAACGGCGTCCAGCATCCGTCCATCGGCATAATCCGGAGCAACGACGCATTTGAACTCATTCGCCGCTTCGGCTACGAAGACTACAAAAACAAGCTAAGCTGAACGTTATCCATGCTATTAATCGGTTCATTTAAAAAAAAGGAGAGCAGCCACAAGGAGACAGGCACTCCCGAAAACGGGATTACAGGTTTCTTATGTTTTCCTAACCTTGATGCCCCAGGACAATAGTCTCAAACCTGGTACTTAGGTCAGTGGTCAGACTCTCCGGATGGTAAAATTACAAAATTTTTAAATTCTTATACCGCATAAGACCAAAGAATAACCTGGGAAAAATATATTTCCACATGTATCGAAATATCCCGGCGATAAGGAGGTTATCGAACTGTGTTTAGTGGAGGTGACTGAAGAAAGACGGCAAAGTGTCCACGTTAATTCGCCACGCAGTGCGTGACTTTTCCCATTTCACCGAACTGATCTGTTTGTTCTAAAAAGGGTTAAGACATTCCCGTTCCGATCAAACGAAA
>CAZANK010000523.1:0-2889 GCA_964486235.1 uncultured Prolixibacteraceae bacterium
CCCACGGGTCCCATGATATATGTCGATGGACCCAACTTCATATCCGAATTCATCATTTCATCCCAGGTCACTTCTTTTCCGGTATAAGCCGATGTCCGTCCCATGATGGCAACCATGTTCGAGATAGCTGTTTCTTCAGCTTCATTCATGGGTTTGTTTTGACGGATACAGGTCACCAGGTCGATGTGTTCCTGTACATACGGACTGATTTTTACATTCTTCATCGGCTCCCCTTTTTCGTCGAGCGGATACTGGTATTTGAAAATTTCAGCGCCTGCCGGGTCATAAATGACGTTTCTGCAGTTGGTTGAGCCTTTTGTTCCCATGATAAACTCGGACACATTGTTGACACAGCCGTTGATCTGGCGGCACATGCTGTGCAGGTGCATCCCGTTATCATATACAAAATCAATGCTGAAATTGTCGTACTGGTCGCCGGTTACCCTTCTTTGCCGTGAACCAAATCCGACAGCCTTCGTTGGGTGTGATCCTGTAAACCAGGTAATCACGTCAATGTTGTGCACATGTTGTTCCACGATGTGGTCGCCCGAAAGCCACAGCCAGTTCACCCAGTCGCGGATCATATACTCCATCTCGTTCCAGTCGGGTTGCGGGTTTCGGTACCAAAGCTGTGACCCGTTCCAATAGCAGTTAGCGCCGTTAATGTCGCCAATGATCCCGTTCTTCACCTGCCGGTAGATTTCCACATAGTCCTTCTGGTGGCGCCGTTGGGTTCCAGTGCCGACCTTCAGGTTCAGGGAGTCGGCCTTTTTGGCAGTGGCCATCACCGAGCGGATACCAGCCGGGTCGATTGCAATCGGTTTTTCCATAAACACATGCTTGCGGGCCTGAACGGCGGCCTCGAAATGCTGCGGACGGAAATGAGGCGGAGTCGCCAGGATGACCACATCCACGCCCGAGTTCAGTACCTTTTCGTAGGCATCAAACCCAACAAAGATATTTTCATCGGGAACTTCCACGTTCTTTTCGTTTTTAAGCTTGTTTCGGCAGTCTTTGATCCTGTCCTCCAGCACATCACCCAGGGCATGGATCACCAGGTTCGGGCCTGCATTGAGAAAATCGATCGCCGCGCCGGAACCCCTTCCCCCGCAACCAATCACCCCTGCTTTAATGACCGGGCCATCCGGAGCCGTCTCAAGCAGCGGCGGCAGGTTCAATTCAACGGCCTGCTTTTTCTCGGCACACGATGACAACACTTTGACCCCAAGGGCCCCGACTGCTCCAACAGCAGCCACATTGGTAAGAAACCTTCTTCTTGAAAAATCTGATTCGCTCATGGCTAGTATGATTTGGTAAACAATTATTTTATGGTCTTTTTCCCGTGGCGTCATTATACTCGCACACGACCCGGAATCCGACCATGTTGCAGTCGGAATACCACCAGATGCTTTTAGGCATCTGCGGGTCAGTTTTCATCCAGGACTCATCACTGGTCTGGCCCCGGGAAGCGCTGCGCACATCCGCGGCCCTGCTTTTGAACGATCCGCCCCGGATCACCCGTTCCGTGCCTGATGCCGGGCCTTTGGGGTCCTTCACGCCATCCTGAAGCAGTTGGTAAGCATCGGGGGCGTACCAGTCGGAACAAAACTCAGCTACGTTGCCCGACATATTCTTCAACCCAAACGGATTGGCTTTCACGGCGTCGGGCAACTGGGTCTTACCCTCGCTGTTTTTTTCATAGATCACATATTCGGAGATCAGCTCCTGTCCGGAGCCAAAAAGTTCTTTCCAAATCCCGCGTCCGTCATAATCCCTCGCATCACCTTCAAAGAAGTAGGAAGTCTCCGTGCCACCCCGGCAGGCGAATTCCCACTCTGCCTCCGTGGGCAACCGGTATGTTTTTCCCGTGACCTGCGACAACCAGCGGCAATACGTTTCCGCGGCGTGATGACGCATGGTAATGGCAGGACGTTTACCCAGTCCCCAGTTTTGGTCGGGTTGTCCGTAGGGAGGTGTGGGACCCGTCACCGCATCGACATCGGCTTGTGTCCGGGCACCTTCAGTATCGGAACTACGCCCTTCCCCGCCTGCCTGGGTATAAAATACCAGGAACTCATCCCAGGAGACTTCAATTTCTCCCATGTAAAAGGCGCTTACCTCCACGGTCTTCACCGGCCCTTCGTCCGCATTTCGCCTGGCCTCTTTTTCAGGACTGCCCATTTTGAATGTTCCGCCAGGGACAGCGATCATGTTGAACGACACGGTCGAATTGGGAATATACTCCGTAAAATTCTCAAATTTTTCCACCTTCGCCGGCTCCGCGTACACTTCCAGGTTGGGTGAAACCAATCTTCCAAATTCGGTGTTGCTGGCATGAATGGCATTGGGATCGTAATGCCCCACACTCAAATGACAATTGATGCACTGCAAATCCATCTCCTTCTCATTCTGGGAATAGTACAGGTGGGCATCCATTCCCTCCTTGGTCAGGGTGCGCGGGAACAAGTTGGCGTGACAGTTTACACACGAGGCATTGTGCACAAAACGCCGGGCCTCTTCCACTGTCGACTTCGCTTCCCAGTTATACCCGGTCGAGTCTTTAAACAGATACCCGTATAAGTCATGAATACCAAGCCTGACCTTCTCCTTCAGATAACCATGACCTTTGGGCGGCAAGTGACATTCCACACAGTGCACACGAATGCCGCTTTTATTATCATAATGCGTTGACAACTTCCATGATTCAGTGGAGTGGGGATGCACATGGCACACCTCGCAAAATTCGTCGGTCGACGTCTCTTCAACAGCCTTGTTTCCCCCCAACATGACCAGTATCCCCAAGGCAAAACCGCAAAAAAGGATGAGCAACACTTTCTTTCGCAGGAACTTTCCTGTTTCTCTTAACATGCACTAAAGGTTTGATCGTTC
>CAZANK010000524.1:0-2886 GCA_964486235.1 uncultured Prolixibacteraceae bacterium
CGGCTTCATTTTTTTTATTTAAAAGACCGATCATATCGTTCGAAAGTACCTTCATACGACACACGAAAAGTTTCGCAATAATAGCAAATAAGTCAATTCCAAAAAAATATTTCAGGCGTGATCATTGCTTGGTCTGTTTGTTCGTATCAAATTCAACTGGCCGGATCGGAATCTTTATTGTCCATATTTGCCAAATAATTCGGTAATTTTTTCCCTCACATTAATTATTTGAAGTCGAATACTTCAGAAGTTGGGATCCATTTTGTTAAATACTTTTTTATTTTGAATATTCCTTTTCTTTTTTAACGGCGGTATCAATGAGTGACTGAGGAATAGCAGCGCTTCCCAGTACGATCTTATTAATCAAAAATTCGTTCTTCCGATCTTCCATTGACATCGTAAAACTGCCTAATTTGAACATCCCTTCGGAATATCTGCTGATGTATTCATAGATATCTATTTCGAATAAGGCAACCACTGAGCCGGTTACCACAGTCAGGCCCATCCAGCTCTGATCTGCATCCACACCGATCACATACCGTTTCTGTTTGTAATTACGAGCTGCATTGATGATTCCCAGGTTGGAACCAGTTGCAAGAGCAAAAATAAGATCGTGACTTGGCAGAAGCGATTCTGTAAGCGAATAGGCTGAATCAGACATGTCAAATCCTTCAAAACCAGAACTTAAAAACTGTGTGGGGCTGACTGTTCCGCCTGCATCAATAACACCTTGTTTAAATCCACTTTGGTATTCGGTTAAGAAGGACGCATCAAAAGCAGCAATTACTGTAGCCCTGCACCCCGGCACCAGTTTTGCCGATAAATATCCACCAATGTAAGACGGGGCATAACTTCGGTAAACAATCGATGCCATTCCAGCATATTGCTCTGTTGTTCCTGCCAGTAGCAGCACTTTATGGCCGCCATAATTGCCATTTAAAGTATTGACAGCTTTTACAAACTGACTACCTGCAATGATAATCATTGAAGCAGATTCAGCATTGCCTGGCAGACGGGGAATATTTTTTATCCATTCCTCCCCCTTTTCCAAGCTTTCAGGAATAATATAATTAACGCTGAAATTAAAATCTTTCGTCGCTTCCTCCACCCCTTTATAAACTACATCAATAAAACTTCGATCGCCAAGACCTTCTGACGGTAAAAGTACATTTACCACCAAATTAGGAGTAAACAATTCGAATTCATCCTCTTTCTGGCATGAGTTAAGTACGATAAGGAGTGAAAGCACAACACAAATAGAGATGCCGATTTTCATGGAGTTATAAATTCGTTTAATCTCAATTGGTAATTATTTACCCGGGTACTAAAATTACAGGAATCTTTAGAATTTGCTCATAATTATCCGCGTAGGGTCACAATTCCAAGCACCAAAACGAAATCAATTCATTCAAAATGAATTGATCATCAGAAAATTACATCGATTGCCGAAACCGATTGGCGGTCTTCTTCGGATAGGTCTCGACATGGTCCCGTTTATTTTGCGTACACGGTTAAACCATTCTTTAAATAATTCGTCCGTCAAAGCAAAAAAGCCGTCTTCATCGACGTGAATCCTTGTATCCATCAGATCATAGGCAGGACTTAATACATAATCGCCATTTACCGTCTCGAGTGAGGAAAAAATTTTCAAGTGAACATCACCGTTACCTTTGTCGAAACATATACACCGCGATGTCGCCCGGATCCAGTTCCATGGAAGGTTCATAAGTGCTGGCCGGAACCATGGTGCCGTCTTTTAGTACCCGTTTCAGGCTTTCATCGCCGTAAATCGTGTACTTCAAGGGATGAAGATGATTTTTATTGACGATCACAAAAAAGGAATTTGCACCTTTTTCAAGAACCGAAACCAACGCGTCTGCGCCCTGCGTGTCAAAAACTTTTATGGGTTCGGGCAGGCTGGTCAGGCGGACAGTACCTTTGGGAATGGCTCCAAGTCCCGTGTGCCGGACGCTGATGACCTTTGCACCCAAAAGATACGCCGGAAAGGTTCTGAATTTCCCCGCTCATCTGCTTCACCCTGTCGTAAACGACGCTTCGCTTACCCGTTGCACTGATGGGTGCACCACGTTGGTCTTCCTGCGAAGGAGCATTCGTTGAAGTCGCCGACTTCCTGAATCTTCAGTGTCCATATTTGCTAAATATGGACATCTGTGCTATCTTTGTAAAAATAGAAGCATTAAAACCATGAATGTGAGTTTCACAGAAAAACAAGAGAGATATATTGCGGCGCAATTATCGCGTGGCGATTATCAAAATGCCAGCGAAGTGGTACGTGAAGCCTTGCGCTTGCATGAACTGTACCGTAATAAAGTATTGGAGGAGTTACGTGCTGAAATTGCCAAAGGATGGGATGGTCCCACAAGTGAGCGCAGCGTGGAAGACATTGTGAAAGCAAAGACGAAAGCGTATAATCCGGAATGATCCAACCCCGTATCACATACAGGCTTTCTCAGAAGGCTGACCGGGACCTGGAAGAGATATTCGATTACACCGTCCGTGAATTTGGGGTTGATCAGGCCATTGCTTATGTCAACGGGTTTGAAGACGTGTTTGCAGGACTGGCGGCTAATCCTGAACTTGGACGAAAACGAAACGAAATCAGGAACGGTTTGAGAAGTTTTGTCAAGGGAAGCCATACGGTATTCTACCGCATCGTGAAAAACCATATCCGTATTGTACGAATTCTGCATGGATGCAGGGATATCATAAAGTTTATCTAGAAACCCTTCTTCAGATGCCCTTCTCCCGTGAGAAACGGTTACAATGTGCTAAAACTGATTCAGATGATCTTAAGAATGGTTTCAAATGACTAAAAATCCCCATCCAGAGGAAGGGGCTTTGAGTTAACCCCTGTAAGGGGTAAGA
>CAZANK010000525.1:0-2882 GCA_964486235.1 uncultured Prolixibacteraceae bacterium
TCAGGTAACCGGAAGGCAGGTAGACCGAATCATCACATCCAAAAAATTCTGCAGCCCTCCTCTCCACGTCGAAATGCAGTCTGGTCATTCCGGTCATCGAGATCGAAGTGGCGCTGTTTATCCCAAATTTCCGGATCGCGTCGATGGCCGCCCGGATCACCTCGTGATGATTGTGCAGTTGATAGTAACCGACTCCCCCGAAATACAGGTATTTTTTCCCGTTAATCACTGTTTCCGGCGCCGGCGCACTTTCCATGACGAATTTGTAGAGGTCGTTAATTTCCGGACGTTCCATAAGTTGCAGGTCTTGGCTCATTGAACTGTGATTTTCTCCGCTTTTTCCAAAATATCCTTGTCAAAATCAGCGCCGATCCCCGGCGTGTCAGGCAACACCCAGCGGCCACCTCCTTTGTGTATAATCCCGCCAATGACCGGGTCGGTTGCCAGCAAAAATGAAGAATCGATGTCGAAATGGACGATATTATTCCTGGCGGCCACCAAATGGGTCAGCGCGGTCAGCGCGTACCTGGTTTCATTCATGCAGCCCACCTGGCATTTTAATCCGCCGGCTTCGGCGATGGCCACGATTTTGAGCGCGTGGTGGATACCCCCTGATTTGGATAACTTGATGTTAAAATAATCACAGGCGCCCATTGATGCCAAACGGAAGGCATCCCGGTGGTCGAAAACGGACTCATCGGCCATGACCGGGATTGGGCTGTGATCCCTCACCCTTTTCAGTCCGGCATTATCCCAATGAGGTACGGGTTCTTCGCAATGTTCAATATCATAAGGTTCCAGGGCTTTTAAAATCCTGATGGCCGTGACTGGGTCCCATCCCTGGTTGGCGTCGATCCTTAGTGGTATATCATACCCGATCGATTCCCGGATGGCCTTTATCCTGGCCACATCTTCCGCATAGCTGGTCCCCAGCTTCACCTTGATTGCTTTGAACCCTTCCCCGATGTATTGCGCTGCTTTTGCCGCCATTTTTTCAGGCGTATTCAGGCTGACGGTCAAATCGGTACGGATTTCCCTTGAATTGCCTCCGCCCAGTAAACGATAAAGCGGCAGTCCCGCTTCTTTTGCCAGTAAATCGTAGAGGGCCATGTCGTAGGCGCTTTTCAGGGTATAGTTGCCGGGCAGGATTCGTTCAATTTCCAGCAAGCGGTCTTCAATGGCAAAGGGATCTTTCCCCAGCAGGACTCCTGAAATTTTTTTTGCGATCTCAAATTGTGACTCCTGCATTTCTCCTGCGATATATACAAGAGGATTACATTCTCCGGTTCCTGTTAATCCACTTTCCGTGATCATCCTGATCACAATGCTGTTCGCCGTTTTTATTTCCCCCAGGGAGATTATGAATGGCTCTTTTAGAGGGACATCAAGTTTGTAAACTTCAATACGCTTAATGGCTGAGTTGTTCATTGTTCCTGTGATATTTAAGTTTAAGGCCTTTCTTATGCCGTCTGATTAAAGGAAAATAAAGATAGGACAAGTTCTTTGAAAAGCGAATAGTCGGACAGGATTATTTAGGCGGTCATGGAAGCGCTTCCTGCCTTAGCCTGGGAGACGGTTTTTATCGTGAAAACTGACGATTTGAGTGCACCCCGAAAAGTCTTGCCGGCATTGTGAAGGAGCGAAGCGGATGGAGCAACCATTTGTGAATGCTTCCCACTTTGTCCCGTGGTTGCGATGACGGTTTCTTCGTTTGACTTTTCGGCGTAAACTCATTATTTTTACTGCAAAGAAGTGATTGAAATGAGTATCAACCGCAGAAAGTTTATACGGGGGATGGCTGCAGCGAGTGCGCTGCTTCCTTTTACAGGAATGGCTTCCGCCGCCGTATCGGCCCGAGCCGAAAAAAGATATTCCCTTTCGTTGTTTTCCAAACCGCTCGATTCGTTCGGGATCGACTTTATGACCGAAACCGTGGCAATGGCCGGCATCGGCGGACTCGATCCGACGGTCAGGCCCGGCGGACTGGTGGAGCCGGCGTCGGTCGCCGAAGGTTTGCCAAAGATCATTGAAGCCGGTCATCGGGCCGGGTTGAAGACAGAAATGATGGCCACCTCCATCTTGAGTGCGGAAGAACCCTATGCGGGAAAAATCCTTTCAACGGCTGCGTCGTTGGGCGTGAAGCATTACCGGCTGGGCTGGTACCGGTATGACCTTCAGAAAGGGATCAGGGCATCGCTCGCCGAAGTCAGGGAAAAGCTGGAGGGGCTTGCCGCGCTCAATGAGCGAACAGGCATTCAGGGCGGTTACCAGAATCATGCCGGGACGATGGTTGGTGCTCCGGTATGGGATATCGGGGAGTTGGTCGGAGACCTGCCGGTGGAGCGGATCAGTTGCCAGTTTGATGTCCGGCACGCAGTTGCGGAAGGGACCAATTCATGGATACTGGGACTACACCTGCTAAGCAGGAATATCGGTTCGCTGGCTATCAAGGATTCTGCCTGGCAGTTAAAAGACGGGAAAGCAAGACTGGTCAGTGTGCCCCTGGGCGAGGGGATTGTTGACTTTGACCGTTACTTTGCCGCCTTGAAGGAACTCCATATCGTGGCCCCCTTCACCCTTCACGTGGAGTATCCGCTGCTGAGCAAGGAAGAAGAAACCTTAAGCCTGCTGCAAAAGCAAAAGATCATCGTCCGCAAGCTTAAGAAGGATGCGGATTTCATCCGGAGCAAGCTGGAACAGTACCAAATGGAATCTCAGTAAGGTATCGACCTCCCCTTCCGATTAGTCGCAGGAACTGCTTGTTCCGGGAGAATTTTTCAGAGTTTACCCAAAGATCTCCCTCAACTCTTTATTACTCAGTTTGCCGATCCAGTTTTCCCCGGTAGCGACGGTCATGTCGGCCAGGTGTTTCTTCTTTTGGA
>CAZANK010000526.1:0-2874 GCA_964486235.1 uncultured Prolixibacteraceae bacterium
TTCTTTTTCAGCACGATTTGTTCGAGGTAAGCTTTTTTTAACGCATCAATATCAGAATTCCACTCCGCAAAATTCTCTTTCTTTATCCAGGGGACAAAGATGGTTATTTCCTTATGGTACCCGATCTTTTCCTGGTTTACCGTATAGGATACTAAAAAGGAATAATTCTTTTTTTCAAGGCGGAATTCAGCAGGAAGGCTTGTAACCTCATATCCCGGCGGTATCATCAAATGACTTTCCCGGACAATATGGTCTTTGTAGGGTAGCAGATAGTCATTCCTGCGCCTGGCCGTATCCATTTTTGCATGGACGAAATCCTGACAAACATTCAGGTTGATGTATAATCCGTCGCCAATATTTTTGATATCTGACTTGCGGGTTTCACGGTAACTTATTTCAATTTTACCGGTCAGGGAATCTGACCCTGAGACGTGAATAGCTTCTATTTGATCATTGATCCTGCCTCTCCCGAGAAATTGTTTTAAGGCATCATGCTGTTCATTCGTTTTTGTGGCCTGAATTGCAGACATGATCAACTGTCTGGATTCTCCTTTGTACACGTTTAGCGATTCCCCCCTGAGTACATTCCCCTCGATTGAAAATGCAGAAAATAAGCTGTCCGTATTCATCAAAGGAGACAGTTCCGGTATTTTTTCCATGATGTAATCCGCACCATCTTCGATCATCACCGTCTTCCCCTGTATTGATTGAGGATATTCGCCCAGGTTCATAAACCGGACAGTCGGGTCCAGGTAATATCGTTTCCCCTTCCATTGCAAAACGCAGATTATATGATCTGCAAGGGGTAAGGGTACGGACAAATCGAAGGCGGCCTCTTTGGCTCCGACCCAGCCAAGACGGGCATCAAAACCTTCCGCTTTCAATAATGATTTCAGCAGATTGGACATCCCTTTACAATCGCCGTATTTTTTACGCAATACCTCATGATCGTCATCGGGTTTAAATCCGGCAATGCCATATTCAAAGGCCAGATAACGGATGTTATTTTGAACCCAGGAAAAGAGCGCTTTTATTTTATCTTCTTCACTTTCATATTCCTGTGTGATCTCTTTGGCCTTTTCCCGGATGATCCCCTCTTCATTGTTCAGAAGAAGGTTGATAGCGCGATACCATTTGTATAAATGGTCAAAGCTATCGAAATAGGCGGTCTCCTTATTGTCAATGACCGATTTTTTCGGGACAACCAGAATATAAGGATAAACATAACTATAGCCCGGCATGTTCGGCTCGTTCGTCATTTTATCCTGATCTTCAATCGTATAGGTGTATACCGTGGTATGGTCGCCGGTATTTTTTTCGATCCCTTTCCGGATATTGTTGCCGAAGTTGAGTTCGATAAGATCAACGGTCAGCCAATCCGGAATGATCAGTTTTACCGTTTTCTTCTTCATAAACTGAGGCTCGGCTACGGGTATGGTATGAAATGAACAGATGTCTTCGTAGGTCTTCTCAAATGAAACCTGGGCAACTTCATCCTTCCGTGAAAACGGTAATTCAAAATAGCAGACTTTTGTATCGCTGTAAAAAATTTCCTTTTGCTGGTACATCTCATAACGGGGAGCGCTTGCCTTTATACCTTTAATCTTTACTTTTTCGATCTTCGATTGATGATCGAAAAATTTGGCAATCGTAACAGACTCTATTTTTCCTGTACAGGTGTATTCCGCAAAGGATTTTTCCTTTACATGAATGACTCTTTGATTAGTAAGCTCGTAGGAATAAATATCTGTTTTATTCGGGATAATGATATGGTCATCATCTGTTTGCGCGGAAATAATGCCGTAAAAGCAAAACCAGAAAATGACAACCGATCTAAATTTTTTCAAGGTTGATTGATTATAGGTGACCCTGCAAAGAAACAAAAAATCAGCAGATGTTAAGACCCTGCAAATGTTAAAAACGATATCTTTACAAGTCATTTTTGTTGCCTTGAAAAATGTAAACAAATAAGGAACTTCTTTTACGCATCCAAAAGGATGAAAGGGCCGTTTCACGGGGAATAATAAAGATTGCAATAACCGTATCCAAAATTGACTAATTTTACGGCGATGAAACAAGCTTAAATGAACCAATTGCTTCGAAATAGGGAATTACACTTATTTTCCGAAATGAAATCGGGCGATAAAGCGTCATTTAACTATTTCTTTGATTATTATTATTCCGGACTGTGTGTCTATGCCAAGCAATACACCGGCGATCTGAGTACCGCCGAAGAAGTGGTGCAGGATGTTTTTGTAAGGTTCTGGGAAAAACGCCAAAGCATCGGCATCGAAAACTCCGTTCGCGTCTATTTATTCAAGGCCGTATACAATCAATGTATGAACCTGCTGAAACATAAGAAGGTCGAACGAAACTACCTTGAACAAAACCGGACTGAACTTTATGAGGAGCAATGGGGTTTATTCAACGAATCTGAGCTCCGTCAAATTCTGGACCAGGCCATTTCGAAATTGCCTGACCGGTGCAGGGAAATTTTTGAGCTAAGCCGGTTTGAGAATTTGAAAAACAAGGAAATTGCCCAAAAGCTGGGGATCACGGAAAAAACAGTCGAGAATCAAATCACCAAAGCCTTAAAGATCTTAAGAAACGAATTAAAAGACTTCCTCCCTTTGTTTCTGATGTATCTCTCCTAAAAGCAAGACCCCTATACCTTACAAAATTGTTCTCCGTTGTTATCCCACCATTCCTGATTAATCGTCCCTGCTACGCCTAAAATATCGGAGGTAAATCCTGATTTCTGAGCTAATTCTTCTACCTGCAGCCTTTTCACTAAGGAAATATCCATCATCGAACCCCTTCTTATTCAGTTTTAGGATCATTTGTTTACCCTTATTTTCAATCACTAAGTTTTTC
>CAZANK010000527.1:0-2871 GCA_964486235.1 uncultured Prolixibacteraceae bacterium
GACAAACAGGACCCTTAAGATATTTCTCAGGAGTCCCGTCCTTTAGTGATTTTTTAATAAAACCAAAGGTGTCATCAACAGCCTTAAGGTATTTTTCCACATGCTCCTGTTTATGTGCATAACTTGAATAAAAAGAGGTTGTTGCCAGAAATCCTTTCGAAAGCATTTCCTGGGTGAAAAGTGTTTTCAGTATCAGTGGAAAATCCATGAAATCAAAATGACTTAAAGGGTAAATACTGCCCACATGGATGTTTAAATCATGTTTTTTGGCCAGAGCTGTCCAACCATCCTGCACATTCTTTCCGATTTCCATAAGGTGGAGATGAACCTTGAGGTTTTTCATCTTCCGGATGGTTGCCAACGCCGCAACGGGCCCTATTCTTTCTGTCCAGTAGGTGCTGCTGATGAAAGAATCCTGCGCGGCATCCATGAATTTTTTCCTGCCAAGTACGATTCCCATCGGATATCCGTTACTGACTCCTTTGGCAAAAACTGCAAGATCAGGTTGCAGGCCGATAATCAGATGTGCCCCACCACAGTTCATTCTAAAACCACTCGAAACTTCGTCAACGATCAAGGGAATTCCTAAACGATTGGTTTCGGCCATGACGGTGTCAAAAAAGCGCTTTTGGGGTTCAATGTTCCGGATCGCTTCCAGAACCACACCGCCAACGCGATCTCCGTATTTTTCAATGAGTTCTGAAAATTCTTTTTCATGATTATAAAAGTAAGGATAAGAGGTACCCCTCAGGTTTCTGGGAACCCCGGCAGGTTTAAGTCCGGGCAATAACTGTCCGTCCAATGCGTTGTCGCTTGACAGATTTGCCGACAAGTACCAATCGTGCCAGCCATGATAGCCGCTAAACAGGATGATGTCTTTTTTAGTTGAGGCCCTTGCAATTCTGATGGCGACAGCCATTGCATCGCCTCCCCCCCGGGTATAACGGACCATTTCTGCCCATGGATGAAGATCAATTAACAGGTTGGCAAGTTCGACTTCTTCGGGGGCATTTAAGGTGCACATGTTCCCGTTTTCTATCGCTTCCTGCACAGCCTTGTTGACATCGCTGTCGGCATAACCAAGCGTACATGCGCCAATACCCATGAAGCTCGTATCGACGTATTGATGACCATCCAGATCCCAGACCTCGCATCCTTTTGCTTTCTTATAGTAGGCCGGCCAATATTCCGGTAAAAACTGTTCAGGTCTTTTGGAGAGTAACTGAACTCCGCCAGGAATAATTTTCTTTGCTTCTTTGTATAGTTCTTGACCTTTAGGCATATCGATCATATTTTAATGAAGTAAATCGTATTTGTTGTTGCTTAAGTGTTCTTGAGAACCCAATGCTGGTATGGTAATTTTCGGCATCATCCTAAGCACGTGTTTCAAACGCCGGTTTTTAAACCAAACACATCCCGTGCATTGCGATAAAAAATATCGGCCACCTGGTCCAGCGAAAGATTCGCCAACTGAGCGGCATGTTTCATCGCCAGCAACTGATCATAGATCGCAAGAATCGGGCGGGCATCCGTGTGAATATTCTTCTTCCCGGCAAACTCGGGAGCTTCCATCTGATACCAGAATCTTCCCATTGATACGTATTTGCCATGAAAGGCATTGGCAAAAAGATTGTCGGAGCCGTACAAAATTCTTCGATGATCTTCTTTACTGAACAACGTATAATGCGCCATGACGTCGGAAACCGCTGAGGTGTCATACCAAATATTCGGCATCTGACGTAACCGGTCAACCGCTTTGTGGATTGGCCAGTATGTAAAACTGCGGGCGCAATGTGCAAGTATCCATTTTATTTTTGGGTACCTGCGTGTCGTATATTCCTCAAGATCTTCCAGATTTTGTTCATCTGCACAGCAATGGTGACGCGAAAGGTGCATCGTTACCCAAAGTCCAAGTTCATTTGCCAGCTCCATCTGTGGATGAGTGAGAAAGTCCTGTATGCGGCATTGGCTCGGATCACCTGTAACGCAGTACTGCAAATAAGGTTTTAAACCAATAAATCCATGATGCAGGATATCCCGGCGGATGTGGTCGACACTGCATTGAGGTGTCACAAGGCGATTCATCCTGGAACCTGGCCTTTTTTTCAACTCTGCCGCGATAAAGGCATTATGCCCTTGCACATCCATGCCCGGGCAAGGGGTTCCCAGTACCAGGTACTCGATCTGACGTTCCGGGAATATGCGGCTGTTCCATGCATCAGAAACCTGTAAGTCTGCGAAAACATACGCGTTGCGTTCCGGGTGGTTTAAGGGTAAAAAATCGTCGTTCCAAAAATGTACGTGCGCGTCAAAAAGCTGTTTTGGGACAAATTCATTCAAATCCTCTTCCCACACGATGCGGTCCGAATCGTTGATGAAGATCTTTGGCTCGTCAAATGCCGATTCGGGCGACACCCGACTCTCTGCCAAGCCGGCGCCGGGAGCCCCGGTTCTAGAGTGTCCGGGTTCATTGCCGCTTAAGCTGGTCGTCTTCATCCTGTCGCCTGATGCATAGGCGCCCAACGGTACACCTGTTGCAAGCCCGGCACCAACGACTGAAGCCGCGTTGATGAAATTTCTGCGATTCAATTTTCTTTTCATTTAATTTGCCTCCTCAATTTTTCTACTGTTGACAGATGTCGATTTCGCGGATTTTATTCATGTAAGACCTGGCCTTTTTCCAGTAATTTTCTTTTTAATTGTTGATACGGTACATCCTGTACAGCCGTTTTGTTTTCAATGGCCAGGCATGCGGCTGCTGCGGCCGACTGGCCCAGGATCATAAACACCGGTTCCATGCGGATGGAACCATAAGCAATGTGACTCGACGAAACACAAACCGGAACAAGCAGGTTAGTACATTGTTCCTTT
>CAZANK010000528.1:0-2870 GCA_964486235.1 uncultured Prolixibacteraceae bacterium
AAACATGCAGCGCGCAAACCGGTCGTGGAGAAAGACATTCGGAAACTGGTAACCAGAACAGACTTTGATGCACTGGTGGTTGCGGCTCCGGATCACTGGCATGCGCCGGCCGCGTTGCTGGGTTTGGCCAACGGCAAGCATATTTACCTGGAAAAACCATGCGGCCATAACCCTTCCGAGAGCGAATTGCTGATTCAGGCGCAGAAGAAATACGGAAAGATTATTCAGGTTGGAAGTCAGCGCCGTTCATTCCCGACCCTGATTGAAGCCGTGCGTGAAGTGCGTGCAGGGATCATCGGAAACCCTTATATGGCCAAATCCTGGTACACGAACGCGCGCGAGTCGATCGGAAGGGGAAAGGTCATTCCGCCCCCCGCGAATCTTGACTTTGAATTATGGCAGGGGCCTGCACCCCGGAAGGCTTACCAGGATAACGTGGTGCATTATAACTGGCACTGGTTCTGGAACTGGGGTACCGGCGAAGCCTGTAATAACGGGAATCATGAACTCGATTGTTGCCGTTGGTTTCTGAATGTCGGGTTTCCAACCAAGGTAACCTCTGCGGGTGGCCGTTATGCCTTTAACGATGACTGGGAAACGCCCGATACCCAAATCGCTTCCTTTGAGTTTGATGATCAGAAAGTGATTGCCTGGGAAGGGCGGAGTTGCAGCTCTTATCCGGTGGAAGGGAATGGCCGTGGGTTCATTATTTATGGTGATAAAGGTACGCTGGTGAACTTTGGGGGAGAAGGATACACCATTTATGGTCTGAAAAATGAATTGATCAAAGAGATCAAGTCGGGAAGCAAATCTGATCCCACGAATACAATCAGTGCAAGCGGAAATGCAGATTTATTCCACCTGAGAAATTTTCTGGAGGGAATACGGGGGCAGGCGACGATTACCGCTCCAATCGACGAGGGGCACAAAAGCGTGTTGCTTTGTCATTTAGCCAACATTGCGCAGCGTACCGGTTCAACCTTGCAGTGTGATCCTCAAAACGGGCATATTACCGGGAATAAAGCGGCTGAGAAACTCTGGCGCAGACGGTATCAGAAAGGGTGGGAAATGAAACTTTGAAGCAGAGTCCCCGGATAATTGTTGATGGCCACCTTACGATTTGTGATTTATTTTCAGGGAGCTTTGTGAACTGATGATAAAGAATGAAACTCTTTTTTTGTTGTTGATTTTTATTTATCATTGTAATTAATAAAAAGAAACCGATGATGAAAAGACATTTTATTCTGTTTTTCTTTTTGCCGCTCTTGCTGACGAGCTGCGGGAAAAAGCAGGAAACCATGGAGCAACTGGCTGACCGGAGCATTCAGACGGCGGTTCAGCACGCGAAAGCGATGGCCATGGCGCTTGAGCAGCAGGACGGCCTTCTGCCAAGGAGTATCAATCCCGGAACCGGCGAACTGGTCACCTCCAAATCACGCTGGTGGTGCAGCGGCTTTTTTCCCGGAACACTCTGGTATCTCTATGAATATACCGGTGACGAGGAACTGAAGACCATGGCCGAAGCGTATACGGCCCGGATCGAAAAGGAAAAATACAACACGGGCACCCACGATCTCGGATTTATGTTGTATTGCAGCTTTGGCAACGGATTACGTTTAACCGGGAACGAAACCTACCCGGAAGTCCTGGAGACAGGCAGTCGGTCATTAATGACACGGTATAACCCTGTCGTCGGACTGATCCGTTCATGGGATCACAACCGGGAGAAATGGCAGTACCCGGTCATCATAGACAACATGATGAACCTGGAGATGCTGATGTGGGCATTCGGGCATACCGGCGACTCAGCCTTTTACAACGTCGCTGTTTCGCATGCCGATAAGACCATTGCCAACCATTTCAGGGAAGATAACAGCTCCTACCACGTGGTATCGTATGATACGCTGACCGGGATGCCTTACCTGAAACAAACCCACCAGGGGGCTTCCGATTCCAGTATCTGGTCACGCGGACAGGCATGGGGCCTTTACGGGTACACCATGATGTACCGTGAAACAGGCAAAACGGAGTACCTGGATCAGGCGGACAAAATTGCCGGGTTAATGATCAACCATCCCAATTTCCCGGTCGACGGCGTTCCCTACTGGGATTATCTGGCTCCTGCTATTCCCAATGAGCCAAGAGATGCCTCTGCGGCAGCCATCATGGCTTCGGCCCTGATCGAGCTGAGCAGCTATGCCGGCACCGAGGCGCTGAAACGTCAATACCTCAGGATTGCCGAGACCCAGCTCCGGACACTGGCTTCACCGGAATACCTGGCTGAACCGGGGTCCAACGGAAATTTCATCCTGAAGCACAGCGTGGGCTCCAAGCCTCATCAGTCGGAAGTTGACGTTCCCTTAACCTACGCCGATTACTATTTTGCAGAGGCTTTGCTGCGCTGGAAGGGACTCTTGTAACCCGCAACAGTTTTATACGGCTTAAACAGGCCGGTACAGTTTGTCCAACAGTTAAACCGGATGAACCTGTACCGGCCTGTTTGTTTACGCTAATTTTCCGTGTGGAGGTTCCCGGCTATTTTTCCTTTTTTTAGTTTCTAAATATTTGTTTTTGTTCTTTTAATATATTTATTTTGTAAGAAAAGAAAATCTTATAAAGTAAAATGAAACTGTTTGAATGTGCTATGGATAGAAGTAAGGAACTAAACGAAATAAAAGAACAGGGAACGAAATGGGACGTGGTGATCATCGGGGGTGGCGCTTCCGGCCTGGGGGCGGCTATCGATTCGGTCACCCGGGGTTTTAAGACCCTTCTGCTCGAACAGGCCGATTTTACAAAAGGAACCTCCAGCAGAAGCACCAAGCTGGTACACGGGGGGGTTCGTTATCTGGCGCAGGGGAATGTCGCGT
>CAZANK010000529.1:0-2868 GCA_964486235.1 uncultured Prolixibacteraceae bacterium
CTTCCGGAAGGGAAGAATATTCCCGGGAAGTAACGGCACAAGAAACCTCGGTTTCGGCAACCGCGAAGTTGAACAAAGAAGATCGCAAGACCTTACTTTTTCAATGCCTGAAAGGACTTCGTCCGGGAAGGTATCCGAAAGATACCGAACGGGCATCCGGAAGGATTTGCTGTAGAAGGCATTTCCGGAAGGACGTGGGCCGTCGGTGGTGGAGTAACATTCACTCCGGCTGCCGGTCATCATAACAGTAGCCTGGCGCGAACGGTAACTTCGGTTGCCGGAAGTGAATGGGAGTTATCCAAACAGGGTGGCTCCCATTACTGTTTTCCTGCGTTTCTTAACATTAACTTCAAATTACCATTCTCTTTCTTAGATCACTTTTAAATAACCCTCTTCTCTGAAAGGCTGACTATTAAATTTCTATCTTTGCGGCAAATTTTGAAGCGCAATTTATTTTAATTCTAAATGATGAAGCAAATCAGATATGTTACTCCGGAAGAGGCTGTAAAAGTGATCAAAACGGGCGACCGGGTGCACCTGAGCAGTGTGGCGGTTACACCTCACATTCTGATCGGCCCGATGGTCGAGCGGGGACGGAACGGAGAACTTTATGATGTCAAGATCCAGCACATTCACGTGGAAGGGAAAGTCGATTATGCCGATCCGGAGTTTGAAGGAATTTTTGTCCCGGAGCAATTTTTTGTGGGAGCGAATCTGCGTAAGCAGACGCAGGCCGGATACGGCGACTACATTCCCGTTTTTCTGAGCGAGACGCAAAAACTAATCCGTGACGGTTATCTGAAGGTGAATGTGGCATTGATCATGTGCTCAACGCCCGACAGGCACGGTTACGTTTCGCTGGGGACCTCGGTGGATGCGACTTTGGCCGCCATCGAATCGGCCGACACGGTCATTGCAGCGGTAAATCCCAATGTTCCCCGGTGCTGGGGCGATGCGATGGTGCACGTGGACGACATTGACATTTTCGTTGAAGACAATTCGGAACTGTATCTCCACGACATGGGCACACTGTCGGAGACCGACATTGCCATTGGTAAAAATGTCGCTGAACTGGTCGAAGACGGCGCTTGCCTGCAATTAGGCATTGGCGGTATTCCCAACGCCGTTCTGGCCCAGTTAGGCAATCATAAGAACCTGGGGGTCCATACCGAAATGTTTTCTGACGGCATTCTTCCCCTCGTCGACAAAGGAATCGTGAACGGCAAATGTAAAAACCTGGACAAGGGTAAAATGGTCGCGTCTTTCCTGATGGGAAGCAGGAAACTGTACGACTTTGTTGATGACAACCCGATGGTGGCGATGATGGATGTGGGCTATACCAACAGCGTCCATATTATCAGGCAACTGGAGAAGGTAACCGCGATTAATTCGGCGTTAGCCATCGACCTGACTGGTCAGGTTTGCGCCGATTCCATCGGCACGAAACATTACTCGGGGGTTGGCGGCCAGATTGACTTTATCCGGGGCGCCGGCTACTCCAAAGAAGGGAGGCCAATTATCGCCCTGCCGTCTGTGACCGGCAAAGGCATCTCCAAGATCAGTCCGGTACTGTTGCCGGGATCCGGCGTCGTGAGCACAAGGGCAAACATGCACTGGATCGTGACCGAATACGGAGCGGTGAACCTGTATGGGAAAACGTTGCAGGAGAGAGCCAGACTGCTGATCTCCATTGCACATCCGGCGCACCGGGAAGCGCTGGACAAAGCCGCGTTCGAACGCTTCGGTCCTCATTTTCATTTTGCCGGCAAGACCACTGAATTCACATAAACCTTAATTAAAAGAAATGAATATCTCTCACATTGAACACATCGGAATTGCGGTGAACAGCCTCAAAGAGGCTATTCCCTACTACGAGCATGTCTTGGGATTGAAATGTTATGCCATTGAGGAAGTACCCGACCAGAAGGTAAAAACCGCCTTTTTCCAGGTCGGTGACACCAAAATAGAGCTTCTGGAATCGACCGACCCGGAAGGCCCGATTGGCAGGTTCATTGAAAATAAAGGGCCAGGCGTTCACCACCTTGCTTTTGCCGTGGACAACGCCGGCGAAGCGCTGAAGTCGGTCGAAGCCAAAGGAGTGAGACTGATTGACAAGACATCGCGTAAAGGCGCTGAAGGGCTGAATATCGGTTTTCTCCATCCCAAATCAACACTGGGTGTACTGACCGAATTTTGTTCCAGGTAATATTTCCGCGAACGAAGGGATCGAAGAGAATAGAGAAAGATTCCCGCTTTCGCAGGAATAGAAGAAATGCAGAAACAATAATGATATGAATAGTCAGGATAAGATCAAACAACTGATCGACCTCCGTACGGAGGCCAAATTAGGCGGGGGCGAAAAGCGGATTGAAGCCCAGCATCAAAAAGGAAAATACACGGCCAGAGAGCGCATTGACATGCTTCTGGATGAAGGAAGTTTTGAAGAGTACGACATGTTCGTCACGCACCGGTGTACCAACTTCGGGATGGAAAAAACGAAGTTCCTGGGTGATGGTGTGGTGACCGGGCATGGCACCATTGACGGGCGTGTGGTGTATGTTTTTGCTCAGGATTTCACCGTGTTCGGGGGGTCGCTTTCCGAAACCTATGCCCAGAAGATCTGCAAAATTATGGACATGGCCATGAAAGTCGGTGCCCCGTTAATCGGGATCAACGATTCCGGCGGCGCGCGTATTCAGGAAGGCGTAACGGCTCTTGCCGGCTACGCCGAAATTTTCGAACGTAACATCATGGCCTCGGGAGTGATTCCCCAGCTCTCGGCAATTTTTGGGCCATGTGCCGGAGGTGCCGTCTATTCGCCTGCCCTGACCGACTTTATCCTCATGAGCAAGGATACCAGCTACATGT
>CAZANK010000530.1:0-2861 GCA_964486235.1 uncultured Prolixibacteraceae bacterium
ATTATGTACTGTCACCGGATAAGTCACTTCCGGGGCATGTGAATAGAGCAGTTGTTGGGTTGAGATGGCTGGTGGGAAATCCTGCATGGCGAGCGTCTTCTTCGTTTTTTCCCCGGAAACAAAGTTCACTGCTACCGGATTGGTTCTGCCCATAGCCTCTTTACCGGGCTGTAAAGGAATTTTAAATTGTTTTTCTTCACCTCCCTGCAAGGTGATGGAACCGGGCAAATTGGCAACCGCTATTGCATGTGATGTGATAATGTCGAATTTGCCCGTCACCGGCGAAGCATTGTAATTTTTTACCGTAACCAGTAAATTATAGCTGTCCACTTCAGCTTTCAAGTCTAATTGATCATAATAATAATCCTCCAGGTAATTTTTGTCTAAATAGAGCAGTCCTACCGTATGGCGGTATTTTGCAGGTCCCATAAACATGGCTTTGCCCAATACGGCAACTTCCTTCCGGCTCAAAATGGCTTCCCAGAGTGTTTCATTGGTCAGCGGTTTATCTTTCTCGATAAACAAAACCATGGAAGAGGTAAGGTTCCCGCTTAGATATCCGGTTGTGTTAATAAAAGGGACATCTTCATTATCGATCTGTTCTTTATTCCCCGCATTTGCGATCACTCCGTCGTATTGATAGTTTTCAGCACCCGGATCGTATACCCTGCGAAACACATATCCTCCTTTCTTTTTGGCAAAATCAATCCAAGGTTCGCGTCCAGGCATATCCTGTACTTGTAAATCCTTGTAATCTTTACATCCGTAGACCGGTGAAAAGCCCACTTCGGCCACAACGGGCAAGTCAATTTCCTTCACCCACCCTTCAATATCTTTTTGGGCCAGGAAATCCATGTATCCATCAAATATAAACCAGGAATTACCCTCATTCATACCAAGCCCCATTATTTCTAACGGATGTCCTTGTTCGATCGTTACGCTTTTCAAAAGAGAAGATACGCCAAAAAATCCTTTATGCATACGGTACTTTTCTATTACTTCCTTAGCAGTCTTGATCTGTTCCAGGAACAGCTTAACCTGTTCGGAAGAGGAAGAGGAGATAACGAATAATTTTTTGGAGCCGTTGATCATGTAGAACGCTTTCAAAGGTTTAAGATCTGTGGCTTTCAACTGGTGGCTATCTACTTCTTTCACCCATTCGAACAGGGAAGCAGCTTTTTCTTCCAGGTTTCGTCCCACACTTGTAGAAGGATCAGTGACAACCAGTACATCTCCTTTTTTTGTTTCACGATCTAATTCATCGGCAACCGGATTCTCCAAGATTCTGTACTGGCTTATGAAAAGATTGGAAATGAAACCTTCCTGCATCAGTAATCCGGGCAGACCCAAATCTTCCGCAACATCAATCTTGCTCTGTAGAATGGTTGATTTCACATCGGGCATGGCAATTTTGAACAGGTTACCGTATCTGAACCAGTTGGTATAAGTGTCGTGCCAATGATTTGTATATCCATTGAAATCGATCCGGTTTGTTATAACTGAATTGACCGATTGTTGAGATGTTGTCTGGAAATCAGAAACATTCTGACCGTGAACAACTATGAATGGAAAAATAAAAGATAAAAAATAGATAGTCCGAAAATGTAATTTATTCATGATTTTCATAAAAGCTCAATTAACGTTGATCGTGGGGACAACTCTGTATTTAAAGATTGATTTATTGCAATGGGTCATATTCCCCAAATTGTCAGTAGAGTATGCTTCTTTCCCGGAATTGTATTCGTAATCAAACTTATTATATTCTTTATTCGTAGTTTTATAAACTAACTTTCCACTTGTCTCTCTGAACAGTCTTTGTTCTGAAGACAAAAAAAGAGCTGCTTCACAGTTTTCAGTTTCAATTATCCATTTTTCACAATTATCAAAAACAAATATCGGAATTTTATCTTCATGACTTTTATAAAAAATTTCATATTTGATTTCTTTTTCATTGAAAGTATGGTACTCCCTATTCTTAGATCGAAATAGAATGGGCAGTTACGTTGTCTGACGGGACCGCGGAGCCGGTCAGGATGAACTGCCTTTGGGCTTAATAAACCCGATAGCTCGTTTTGTGGGATTTAGGGGTATCTGCTTCTGCTTGGCGGCTAATTCTGACAATGCCAGATAGATTTCATCCAGAGAGGTCTGGTTTTCCTCGCTAAGGTCATTAATGGCTTTAAGGTTTTCTTCACCCTGTTCCTCCAATGCTTTTACATGCTGCCATAACTCCGTTATTTCAGCAGATACGGCTGATTGAGTAAGTAAATAACTCCGGACTGCGACAAAGGCCCGCATGATATTACGGTTTATTTCGATCGCTGTTTTTGAATTAAGGACGCTACTAATCATAGAGACCCCCAATTCACTGAATGCAAAGGGCAGGTATTTTATATTACTTCCCCGTCCCTTGTTCAAGGTGCCAATTTGGCATCTTGAAAGTTCTTCTCTGGTTACTTCAAACATGAAATCTTCACCCTCAAAGCGTTCAATGTTTCTTCTCACTGCACGTTTTAAATGGGCTGTTTCAGTTCCGTACATTTCTGCCAAATCGAAATCCAGCATGACCCGCTGGCCCCGGATCTCGTATATCTTACTTTGGATGATTGATAGTTCCATAAAAAGTTAAATTTCTGTTTTAGGTTAAAATCAATTGAAAATTTGCAAAGGGCACAGCCTCTTATGGCTGCGTAGACTCTCCTGAACTCTATGTGGATAAATGATTCTATGGTAACACGCTACTACTCCATACGTGACTATTGATATTTACATATTTTTCTGTGTAATCGGACTGCCCAGTTACTTTATAGTCCCTCAGCAAATGGGGATTGCAACCCATTGATAAATAACAATTTAAAAAG
>CAZANK010000531.1:0-2853 GCA_964486235.1 uncultured Prolixibacteraceae bacterium
CCGAGGTATCGTACCCCACAGCAGGCAAAGGTTGTAAAAAGGGGAGTTCCTCCTGGTACAGTTCGATGGGCTTTCGTCCGGTGGTACGGTGGATACGCTCATCGTTATACTGACTGAGCCAGATTTGCAGCTGTGCTTTCAGATCCTCTTTATCCCTGAACTCCCGACCGTTCAGAAAGCTCTTCTCCAGGTATTCTCACCCGAATATGAAACCATATTGAACGACAGTAAAGCACAGGGAATGACCCATTGCAATTACCGCAAAGGTTTTGAAGTGCCACAAGAAGTTTAATAGTCCCTCAGCAAATGGGGATTGCAACCCATTGATAAATAACAATTTAAAAAGTAGTTATATAAGAGATTAATAGTTGAACAGGTGAAGATAAATAAGGTTAAAAAAAATTTATTAGTTGCTTTGTTCTTGGGCTTGCTTATTGCCGGCAGCCTGGTGTTTTATGCGTATGCCCGGACTTGGGGCAAAACAGAGTTGGAGGTCAAAATACATATTAATGAGCAACTGATATTGCAATCGGTATATGGGGAATCGCCCACATTTGCCATCTGGATTGAAAACCCTGAGACCAAAGAAACCCAAACTATATTTGTTACCCAACGCGCCGGCCTGGACGACTGGGAAGGCAAAGCTGCAGTTCCATCTGCCTTGCCCCAATGGGACGGGATAAGTAAAAAGAAAACACAGGATGAAAAAGCAGACATGGGTATAGACGCTGTTTCTGGGGCTACCCCAAAACCGGGATATTTCACCACCAGGGTTCAGGTAAAGCCAGGGAGTAAATGGAACTGCTGGATAGAGATGAACCTTTCGGGTGATTATAATGAGCATTACCCGGAATATGATGAAGTAAGTAAAAAAACCGATGACTTTGGTACCGGACAACCGGCATTGCTTTACAAGGCGCATATTGAAGCAGAGAAGGGGAATACGGTTGTTCCGGAAGTTATTGGTATAAGCGTTTTGAATTCGGACGGAGAGATTATCCGGCCAGTAGAAGGTATAACCACTGCGTTGGAGGTTTTCGATGAAATAGCAATCTCAGTAGTAAAACCAAAACCTAGAATACTGCAGGTCAAAAAAAAGTCAAATTAGGTTTTAAGATTAAATATGAAACAATATGAATAATCACTTGAAAATAGAATCAAAAGTTTTTTTGTTTCTTGTTGTATTTTTCTGTGCCCCTTTTTTTTCGAATCAACTCCTGGCTCAGGTACCTGACCTTGTGGGTGGCCCGCTTGGAATCGAACGGGTCGCATCGCACGTAAAGATTCCTGAAAACGGATACATTTCACCGGAACTTGGTACAGCCGATACAATTGCCTGGTTGCAAATTGATTTAGGGAAAAGTCTTCCGATAGAGCAGATAAAGCTTTTTCCGGAAGTGTCGAACAACGGTTGGCAAGGAAAGCCGAACTCCCGGAGTCTTTTTCCTGTAAGGTTTAGGATTGAGACTGCTCAGGATGGCGATGAATCATTCAGGTCAGCGAAAATATTTTTCGACCATACAAATGAAGATTGTGACGGAAGTATTGCACACAAAGTAGAATCTTTCTCTTCTCCGGGACGAACTTCCACGGCACGTTATGTCCGGCTGACGATTACGAAGTTCCCAAAAACAGGTCAGGGGAAGCGGATGTTCCGGTTGTGGCGGGTTGAGGTAATTTCAGAAGGCAAGGATGTTGCTGAAAAAGGAAGACTTTCGCATTCGTTCAGTGGCGAATTACCAAAGCAGGATTTTTTGCGTCCGCGACGTATGGATGGTGAGTTTGCGCACTATGATCATCCTGAAAATGTAACCCTGAAAGCATCCTGGAATCAGGTTGCCCCTGCGTTAAAAACACCACGTAGCGGGGTTGAAATTGGCGGTTTTTTTGGCAAATTGCAGGAGCGTAACGAACAATATTTGTTACATGGCTTTACTGCGAGCGATCTTGCCCGCGATTTCAGGGAACGCGCCGGGAAACCAGTCCCTCTGAAACGGGATTACCGCCCTGATGATAATTCTCCCTGGCTGCGGGTACTGGGAGGGTCTAATGCCGGTCGTTTCCTAATGGGAGCAGGCAATCAACTGCGTTGGAAAGAGAATAGTGAATTACGCCGTAAAATGGATGAGGTGGTAGATGCCATTGACGAATGTGCAGAGGCTGATGGATATACCTATGGATTTCCGGAGCGAAAAATACTGGAAGGTGGGGAAGAAGGAGCCTATGCCCGTTCGTGGTTAACAATGGGGCTGATTGAAGCGGGCATTGCAAAAAATCCGAAAGCCTTTCAGGTTGCACGCCGTGCCAACGACTGGTTTAATCATTCGCCATACCTGCCCGAGATGTTGTATCATGCATCATTTGGTGTCCAGGGAATGATTCCAAGTACGCGTATATATGTTGATACCAACATTGGCAAGGTTGAGGATATCCAGGTTGTGCAGCGTTATATGCAACAAAACAACTGGCTTGCCCAATTAACTTCACGCGACCCTGCTGCGATCAACCAATACCCGTACGACCGTCCGCATTGCTACCTGATCAACCCTCTGAATGCCTACATGGATATGTATTATGCAACAGGCGATAAATTATATTTGAATGCTGTTACCGGAGGATGGGAAATTTATCATACTAATTTTGAACACGTCGGCGGATCGATTGCTATCTGCGAACACGATTGGTACCCGGCAAAATCTTACCGCCTGCGACAGCATACCGGAGAGTTGTGCGGAAGTGTATTCTGGACATTTCTTAATCAACAGTTTCGTTTGTTATACCCGGAAGAGGAAAAATATACTGCCGAAATAGAAAAGTGTATCTATAATGTTGGTGCTGCCAACCAATGTGAGA
>CAZANK010000532.1:0-2852 GCA_964486235.1 uncultured Prolixibacteraceae bacterium
GGAGTTTTCCCGGCTGCACCACGTTTTGTGGTCACCAGGATCACCCCGTTGGCGGCCCTTGCACCATAGATAGCCGCTGAGGCATCCTTTAATACGGATATACTCTCGATATCATCGGGATGAAGGGAATTGATGTCACGGTCGGTAATCCCGTCGATCACGATCAGGGGCGTGTTGTTCCCAAGGGTGGCATTCCCCCGTATCCGGATCGTGGGGGTATTGGCTCCCGGATTTCCCGACCCCTGCATAAATACGGCGCCGGGCAGACGCCCCGCAAGCATGTTTGACACGCTGGAAACCGGTGCGACCGTTAAATCTTTGCCGCTGACAGCACTCACCGAACCAATCACGTTGACCTTTTTCTGTGTGCCGTATCCGATTGCTACCACTTCATCAATTCCTACGGTTTCTTCTTCCATGGCCAGGTTCAGTGTCGGCCTGCCATCAACCTGGATCTCCAGCTTTTTCATCCCAATAAACGAAAAAACAAGCACCGAATTAGCCGGAACATTTACAAGAGAATAACTCCCGTCAACTGCAGTAACGGTCCCCTGACTTGTGCCTTTAATCACAACGCTTACACCTGGAAGCGGAGAACCTCCGGAGTCGGTAACTTTGCCGGAAACAGATCCGGGTTGCTGAAGCTCCGCCCGGGTATTTCCATAATTGCTCCCCGCTTTGCGGACGATAATGTAACGATCAACAATTTTGTACTCCAGGGAAGAGCCTTTCAAGGCTTCATCCAGGATTTTTGTGACCGTGGCATCTCTTGCATCAATGGATATGCGGCCTAAACCGCTTAGGTCCTCTTTCTGATAAAAAAAGCAAAACTCGCTGTTTTCTTCAATCTGTTTGAACAACTCAATCAGGTTGTTACCATTAAAGGAGAGATTAAAGCGAGTGGTTTGCGAGTAGGTCGACGCACCTGCACCGGCTATCCAGAAGAGTAACAATGTGAATGTCAGTTTCATTTTTACTAAAATTTTTTTCAATGCCCGGGAAATCCCGGACTGGTTTGATTCTTTTTTCATAAATTTGAATGTTGAAATGATTATTACAATTGTTTTAATCAGCTAACGGTGGATATGTGCGGCATATCCGCCGTTTTCATTTGGCAGGGATTAGTTTTTCATAGGCGAATTTTGTTTTGAGATGATGATTAAGTCTTTATTTTCAAGATTCTGCTGATAACGGACCTTCACCGGTAAAAGCAACCGGAAAGCCTTAATAATCTGGTCGAAAGGCTTGTTTTTAAGAATGGTACCCGAAAAACGGAGATCTCCTGCATCCTGTCCTTCAAACCGGATATCGACGTTGTACCAGCGTTCAAGGCGTCTTGCCACATCCGACAGGCGTTCCTCCGTGAAAACGATTTTACCCTCAGTCCAACTGTAAAAAAAAGCGGCATCCACCGTCCTGATCCTGACCCCTTTCAGGTTATCGGGAATGATTATTTGCTGCGAAGGTCTAATTTTGGCGATCTCTTTTCCCAAAGGACTGCTGATCGTGACAGAACCTTCAACCAGGGTGATCTGGGTGTCATTCCCTTCTTTATAGGAGACCACGTTAAACGAGGTTCCTGTCACCTGTATTTCACCGCTTTTCAGCTTTACCCTGAACGGCAGTTTGCGATGTTCTACCTTAAAAAAAGCTTCGCCGTCAAGGATGATCGTGCGGTTTCTTTCTCCAAAATCTTTCGGGTACCTGATGGTGGTTCCTGAATTAAGCCAAACGTGGCTCCCGTCATACAAGGTGACCTCCGACATCTGCCCAAGCGGGACGCTGACCTCCGCGAATTGTGCAGCCCCGGTTCCGGAATTCCATGCCGTACGGATTAAATTTCCCGACAGGAATGCAACGATAATCACAGCCGCGTACCGTGCCGTTGCCATAAACAACCTGATCGTTTTTTCCTTTAAATGATCATTTACTTTTTTCCAGGAAGTTTCTCCTGAAACTCCCCGTAACCGCCTTGTCTGTTTTAGTTGGGCAATGATGGTGTATAACTGTTGAAAGCCGTGTTTCCTTAACGGCTCTTTGAGAAGTTCTTCCAGTTCGCGTTTCTCTTCCGGGGTATTTTCATGATGTATTTCCCCCGCAGCCAATTCCCAGAATTTATCTTGTCCTGTCCCGTTCATTACCAGATGAAAGTTTTTAAAAGGACGTAAACATACCCCAAGCGGGGTGACAGGAAAAAGGAATTTTTTTAGAAATTTTCAGGACATCCGAAAATGTCTGACAGATCACTTGGATCGATCGCTGTGAAAAATAAAAAACAGGTAAAAATCTTTTGGGTCGAGATTCTCCTTTAAAAAACGGTAGGCCCGCCCTACCTGGGTCTTCACTGTATTTTTCGATATTTTCAATTTTCCGGCTATCTCCTTATAACTCAATGAATCAAAAACAACCAACTCGAGGATGGCACGTCGCTGAACGGGTAATTTTTCCAGAAGGGAATACAGTTTGGCGTAGGTTTCCTGATCATCAAAGGTCTCTTCATCAGGGGGCTCCTGTATTTTTTCAACCTGCTCAGTGGTGATTTTTCTTTTTCTGTGGAAATCGATCACGCTGTTATGAAGCATCAGGAAAATATAATGCTTCACCGAGGTTTTTATGTCAATTCTGTCGCGGTTTTCCCAGATTTTGATAAAACAATCGGATACCAGTTCCTCAACGGCCCCGGATTCGGGAACCGACTTCAAGGCGTATAGGCACATCTGGTTGAAGTAGTTATCGTGCAGTTGTTTCAGTGCAGATTTGTTGCCCTTTTTAATATTTTCCCATAGTTGCCTGTCTTCCAATTCCCGGGATTTTGAGTGACAGGCAAATATAAGTTTTAATCAGGATTTTTA
>CAZANK010000533.1:0-1429 GCA_964486235.1 uncultured Prolixibacteraceae bacterium
TTGTTCAGCTTTTGAAATTTAAGCGTCGTTAAACACAGTTTCGTCCTGATCTGTTCCACCATCGCACAATATTTGCCGTTACCTTCATCCGCGTATTCCTTCAGGTCAACGTCTTTCGATCCTTCCATCTCGCGGATGACCCTTCTGGTCGCTAAGTCGAACTCAGAACGGGAACGACTGAAATTCAGAAATTCGCATGGATAAATCAGCGGAGGGCAGGCTATTCGCATGTGTATTTCGCGGATACCCCCGGCGTAGAGCTGCTGGACGTTGTCTTTTAACTGGGTTCCTCGTACGATGGAATCGTCCAGGAAGATGCCGCTTTTATTCTTAATCACCGATTTGTTGGTGATGAGCTTCATCTTTGCAACCAGATCGCGTGTTTCCTGGTTTTGAGGCATGAAACTGCGTGGCCATGTCGGTGTGTACTTCGAGTAGGGACGCTTCAACGGAATGCCCGACTCATTGCTGTATCCCACCGCGTGCCCCACCCCGGAATCGGGAATGCCGGCAATGAAATCGGCTTTCACGTGATCATCCTTCGCCAGGGCTGCGCCACATTTGTAGCGGGTGTCATCCACGTTGATGTTCTCATAAAAGGACGGCGGATAACCATAATAAACCCAAAGAAAAGAACATATCTGCATTTTTTCATTCGGCTTTCGCAACTGCCGGAACCCTTCAGGGTCCAGTTCCACAACCTCTCCCGGGCCCAGGTAATACTCCGTTTCAAAGTCCAGGTTTGGAAACGCACAGGTCTCGAACGAAACCGCAAACGCATCCTTTTTCTTTCCAAGGACCACCGGCGTCCTGCCCAGTTTATCCCGGGCGGCAATAAGGCCCTTCCCGGTCATCACCAGGATTGAGCAGGACCCCTTCACGTTTTCAAAAACGTTGTTGATCCCTTCCACAAAGTTCTCGCCTTCAGCAATCAGCATCGCCACCAATTCGGTTGGGTTTACGGACCCCTGACTGGTTTCCGAGAAGGTGTGACGCTTACTGGTGAACCGCTTCTCGAGCTCATCTCCGTTAATGATCTTTCCGACCGTGGCAACGGCATAACGCCCCATGTGCGAGGTGACAACGATCGGCTGGGCCTCATGGTCGCTGATCACACCAATCCCGCATGTGCCTGAGAAATTATCGATATCGGCATCGAATTTGATCCTGAAATACCCGTCTTCAAGGCTGTGTATCGCCCGTTGAAAACCTTTTTCCTTTGAATAATAGGATAAACCCGCCCGTTTTGTTCCCAGATGCGAATGGTAATCCGTACCGTAGAAGACATCCATCACGCAGTCGTGTTTTGAAACACTTCCAAAAAATCCACTCATAGTTCCCGTATAATGTCACGGCAAAAATAAGGGAAATACAGGACAATCCGTTTAAGAGTTGATAAATGAAACGGAATTGTTAATAATATGATTCG
>CAZANK010000533.1:1529-2847 GCA_964486235.1 uncultured Prolixibacteraceae bacterium
AAAAAACGAAAAGCCTGCCGAAAAATCGATCCCGTTGTCGTTGCCTTCAGAAGACGGGTTATCCTCGTCATTTTCCGATTTGTAGTCTTCGTGTGTGTAACGAAGACCGAGGTTAAGCAGTTTTCAGTAAGAAAGATGGCTACGCCACCACCTATTTTATACATAAATGTTTTGCTGATGCTTTCTTCATCCTCCCATGCTGACTTATATCGCCCAAATTCGGTACCGCCCGACAAAAATGGCCTGAACTGACTTTTACCGAAATAATATTTTACAAATGGCCATCTCTAGCTGGAGTTAAATTTATATTCGCCACTTTTAAAGAACAATTTTTTCAGTCTTGTTTTTTGATGAATCCTTCAAGATGAACCGGCATTTTTACCTTCAGCTTTTTGGCCGACTCAGTCCGGGTGAGCATCATGGGCGCCGACACTCCCAACGAAAGGGAAAGCAAAACAAAGAAGGCCTTCAGTCCGTTATCGACCGTCTCGTTCAAGACCTGCAAAAAAAGATCATGGTTCAACTCATCCGTCAAATGAATCACGCCGAGCATCATCCTGTAGGCCAAAGCGCCCGGAACCATCGGGATCACTGCAGGAATGGCCAGGACAAACGGTGGTGTATGACGCAGGTGGGCCGCGTAAATACTTAAAAATCCGACAAGCATGGCTCCGAGAAAAGACGATAGAATGACTCCTCCGCCCACGTGCGCAATCAGCAATTTTAAGGCGCCTCCGAAGGCCGCCATCACGAAGACCAGGATCAGCGTGCGCCGCGGAACGTTAAAAAGAATGCCAAACCCAACGCCCGCGCATCCCAGCCAAATCCATTTTTCAAAAAAAGCAACTAATTCCATTTTTTTGTATTGTCTCGTAAAACACAAGCATCAAACCTCAAGTTTAAAGATTCGCCGGCTTCTGCTAGGTGCTACGCGAACCCAACCCTGCAACCCTTCACCCCTCACAAATCATAGATCATGATAGCGCCCAGCATTCCCAACGCGATGGAGAAAGAGATCATCAGACCGTTTACCCCCCTGACAATTCCGTTCATAATATTTCCATCCAGTAAATCCGACAACGAATTGATTAACGGGATTCCGGGTATCAGATACAACACGGAAGTCGCAAACGCGTATTCCGGGTGAGTTCCGATATGCAGTTTCACGGCCAGACCTGCGATTAACGATGATACCAGGGAAGCAAAGAAAATACAGAGATAACCATTAAACGATTTCGTGACAGCTTCCTGTCTCACGATCAGGCCCGAACAGGTCGCGATCGCCGCAACGAGCATCTCCGGGAAATCGCCTCCGGCC
>CAZANK010000534.1:0-2844 GCA_964486235.1 uncultured Prolixibacteraceae bacterium
GCACCAGGGTCGATTTCCCGATCCCGGGTTCTCCGCCGATCAGGATCAGCGAGCCCGGGACCAGTCCGCCGCCAAGTACGCGGTTTAGTTCCGCGTTCCGCGTGTCAATTCGCTGGATCTGACCGGCAGTTACGCCGGATAGTTTTTGCGGCTGATTTCCGCCGGATGCCGGCAAAGCCAAAGCGCCCGTTATGCTCTTAATCTGAACTTCTTCGCTATACGTGTTCCATTCCCCGCAACCGGGGCACCGCCCGATCCACTTGGGAGAAGAGGCGCCACAATTCTGACAGATATAAACTGTTTTTACTTTCGGCATGATACCGGCGGTCCAAAGTTCAAGGTTCAAGGTTCAAAGTTCAAGGTATCGATTTTCAGTGGGGGGTTTAGCGTTTTCAGTTTAAGGTTGCCGGAGCTTTTTCAATCGTTAATGTCCAACCTTCCGGTTTCCGGTCTCCCGTTTCCGGTCTCCCGTTTCCAGTTTCCGCGATTCCATGCCCTATGCCCTATGCCCTACACGATCCTGTTTGTCTCGATATCGGGGAATACCAGGTGCGGTTTGAAGGTCTTTGCTTCTTCAAAATCCATCATGGCGTAGGAAATGATGATCACGACATCACCCACTGCGGCTTTACGGGCAGCGGGACCGTTCAGGCAGATCACGCCGGAGCCCCTTTTCCCTTTGATCACATAGGTTTCCAGACGTTCTCCGTTATTAATGTTGACCACCTGCACCTTTTCATTCTCGATCAGGTTGGCGGCGTCCATTAAATCTTCGTCAATCGTGATGCTTCCCACGTATTGCAGGTTGGCCTCCGTGATTGTGGCCTTGTGTATTTTAGATTTGCAAACTTCAATAAACATGTCTTTTTACTTTAAATCGAAAACGATGTTGTCGATCAACCGGACTTCACCACAAAAAACAGCGATGCAGCCGACTTTGTTTAACGGCTCGTCCCAGCTCCTGACAGGCTGAAGGTTTTCATCATCAACAATTTCAAAATATTCGGCCTTTAAGTATTCGTTGGCATCAATTTGCTTCACAACCCAGTTTTCCAGTTCTTTTACGTTCATTTGAGCGGCTTTGTTTCCGGCTTCTCTTAAAGTCCGGTAAATATGAGCCGCATTCTCCCTTTGTCCGGGTGTCAACCGTTCATTGCGGGAACTCAGGGCCAGTCCGCCGGCTTCGCGCACGATGGGACATGGAACAATTTCAACCTGCAAATTTAGCATTTTTATCATCGCTTTCACAATAGCAATCTGCTGAAAATCTTTCATCCCGAAAAATGCCTTGTCCGGTTCTACCATGCCGAACAATTTGCTGACAACCTGGGCGACACCGTTAAAATGCCCTGGACGGTATTTCCCTTCCATCACTTCTTCCAGACGGCCAAAGTGAAACCGGCGCGTGTCGGGCGCAGGATACATAGTTTCTGCCTCAGGGGCAAAGACCAGGGAACATGCCGTCGTTTCTAATAAGTCCACATCCTTCTGCAGGTTGCGGGGATACCTGTTCAGGTCGTTGGGATCGTTAAATTGGGTAGGGTTGACAAAAATACTCACAACAACAAAATCAGCCTGCTTTCCGGCCTGCTCAACCAGTGAAAGATGCCCCGCGTGAAGTGCCCCCATTGTCGGGACAAAACCGATTGTTTTTCCCTCAACTTTCTTTTTGAGGATCAGCGACTTAAGATCATTTACTTCCTTTACAACCAGCATCTGGTATTGTCATTTAGGCTGCAAAGTAAATAAATAAATCAACACGAAATGAGGAGATCCTTTTTAAGTTTTTCAAAGGCGCGGAATCCGTGAAAATTGATAATCCGTGAATATTTATTAATTTTGCATATCAATTTATTCGTGTTTTTCATGGAAAAGAAAAGGGTCTTATTCATCTCTCAGGAAATTACTCCTTATCTTCCTGAATCAGAGATGTCAGTGATATCCAGGTTTTTGCCGCAAGGAATTCAGGAGAAAGGAAGGGAAATCAGGACGTTTATGCCAAGGTATGGAAGTGTGAATGAACGGCGAAATCAGTTGCACGAAGTCATACGTTTGTCGGGGATGAACCTGGTTATCAACGATACTGATCACCCTTTGATCATTAAGGTTGCTTCTATTCAGGCAGCCAGGATGCAGGTTTATTTTATTGACAATGAGGATTATTTTCAGCGAAAAAGTGTTCTAAAGGACAACAAGGGAAAAGAATTTGACGATAATGATGAACGTGCTGTTTTTTTTGCCAGGGGTGTACTTGAAACCGTGACTAAACTGAGATGGGCGCCCGACCTGATCCATTGCCATGGCTGGCTGACTTCGCTTGTGCCGTTATATATAAAAACGGCTTATCATGACGATCCTTTGTTTGTCAATTCGAAAGTGATCTATTCCGTATACCATGAACCCCTGAAACGCTCGTTAAGTCCAAAGGTAAAGAAAAATGTGATGGTCGACGGGATTACCGGGGACCAGTTGGCGTTACTGGATGTTCCGTCCTATGAAAACATGATCAAACTGGGGATAGCCTATTCGGATGCGGTAATCCAGGGCAGCGAGCGACTGTCGCCGGATTTATCCGATTTTATCCGCTTGCAGCACAATAAGCCTTTCCTGAAACACCAGTCGGACGGGAATTACATTGACGCGTACAATGACTTTTATGAATTGGTGTTATAAAGGAAGGTTTCAAAACGGAATAAGATGTGTGGAATAGTAGGTTACATTGGCGATAAGAATGCATACCCCATTCTCATGAAGGGATTGCAACGACTGGAATACCGGGGATACGATTCAGCCGGCATCGCGATTTATGATTCATCACTGAAAACATACCGGAAAAAAGGGAAG
>CAZANK010000535.1:0-2838 GCA_964486235.1 uncultured Prolixibacteraceae bacterium
TGCTTCCGGATCTGAGAGGGCATGGGGAATCTAACAGGATGGCAGGTCCCCCGGCAGGGAAATATTCGCTTAACCTGATTGCCGAAGATGTATTTTCCCTGATGGAGCATTTGCACATCGAAAAAGCCCATTTTGTTGGCGGGTCGTTTGGGGCAACACTGATCAGGATCATGCAGGAAATACATCCGGAAAGATTTAATCGGGTTGTTACTGCAGGAGGGGTGCTTCGTCTTAGACCTAGTATTTACATGGTTTTTAAAACGGGAGAGTTACTGTTTCCTTATGTGGACAAATACTTTCTCTATAAAATCATGGCTTATTTTATTATGCCAAGGAAAAATCATGCGAGGTCGAGACGGGTTTTTCTTGACACCGCAAAAAACATCGATCTGAAAGAATATGTTTCCTGGATCGTGATGCTGAACGAAGCAAAGCAAAGGCTTGACAAACTTTTCAATGAGCCATTTAAAACACCCACGTTGTTGATCATGGGCCGCCAGGATCATGCCTTTCTTAAAGACGCCATTCGTTTTTGCAGTCAGTATCCCGCGACCCTTTTACAGATTATTCCCTCCTGTGGACACGTCAGCAATATTGAGCGATTCCCGGAATTTAACAAACTGGCATTAAGTTTTCTGATGCACAAAGAATAGCGGCTATGTCATATCGAGGTGCGGTGGTCCTGTTGGTTTTTGGTTCATTTTTTTGGGGAGTAAAAAATGCGCCGGCCCAGATCATGTACCCGTCAAAAGCCAGTCGTGGCGGGAAGCAAATCAAATATTCCGGATTTGATTCGTGGTATGACAGGGAGGTCCGTGAATCGTTCGTCATTGGCGGGAAAACTCAAAAACTATGCGAAATCGGGGAGCTCAGTTTATCTGCAGATAATCCCTTGCGAAAAGACAGTGCTTCCTGTTGGTCAACCACCAACCTGTATGCCAAAATAGGTGTTGACATTGGGATCAACTCTGTTTTCCCTGAGCCGCGCGCAGGTGGGTTTTGTTGCAGGTTGGAAAGCAAACTGGCGGAAGTAAGCTTGGTCGGGTTAAAGCTCAAAGTGCTGGTCGCGGGAACGGTATTCCTTGGCGAAGTGATCGAGCCTGTCAGAAGTCTGAAGGATCCGGTCCGTCAACTCAACCATGGTGTACCCTTTGCCGGAAAACCCGGGGCTGTCGGGTTTAGTTACAAATATAAACAGGGTCAGGAAAGGGTCAGGTCGGTTTACGGCGCGAACCCTGTTGAAGGTCCCGACAAGGGCGAACTTTGCCTGATCCTTCAAAAAAGATGGGAAGATGAAACCGGGAACGTTTACGCCAGAAGGATCGGCGGGGTACGTCACTTTTTCGATGATACGGGGAACAGGTGGGTCAACGATACGATCATTGCCGTAGAATATGGCGATATCACCAGCGAACCCTTCTATGATCCGAAAATAATGGGGCTTATCCCCGAAGTGAGCGAGTTGTATGTCAAAAACAGCAAAAACGAGATGGTCCCTCTTACCGAAACAGGCTGGGGTACCTGCGATGAAACACCCACGCATCTCGTTTTATATTTCACATCAAGTTTCGAAGGAATCAGTTACACCGGTTCTCCCGAATCTGTGTTATGGATTGATGATGTCCGGTTCATTTATTAAATTTTCAGTAATTGGAATTTTTGATAGCTTTATCAGGCAAAGTTGTGTGTTCAATCTATAAACCGAACTGAAAGCGGTTTTACAGATGTGACTTCAACCCTGGATCAGGAAAAAGGAGCCCAAGGTACCTATTCTATCTTTAAAAAGACCTGTCCCGCGAAATCGCCCTGGTACGGCGGGTTTAGCGATGTCGATCTCCTTTACCCGGGGGTGACGGGAAAATTTATTGAAGTGACCATGACTAAAGGATATGAACTTTGAAACGCAAAAACAAGGTCTCCTTCCAGGTTGAACCCGTCCCCGGCGGAAGTGCTCTTTTTGCCGTGACCGGTCAGAAGACCGCTGATCCGGTATTTAAGCTTTACTGTACCGGCAAGACCGGAAAGTAAACTGTTCCCGTGCCTTAAAATAAGGGCGGATAGTTGACGGTATCTGTCTCGCGCATCATGGCATAAACGGTCTCGAAAATCCACTCCACGTTCGGTTTGGAAAAATACTCGCCGTCGATGCCGTATGCCGGACGGTGCTCCATTGCCGGCAGCGTACGGGGAGCGGTGTCCAGGTAATTGAAAGCCTTTTGCTCTTCCAGAACTTTCTGCATCATGAAGGCCGTGCCTCCACCGGGAACGTCCTCGTCCACAAAAATCACCTTGTTTGTCTTTTTCACAGACCTGAGAATGACGTGGTCCACGTCAAAAGGAAGCAGGGTCCGGACATCGATGACCTCAACCGAGATGCCTTTCGACTGAAGCAAAGCCGAGGCTTTCAGCGCGTGATGAACATTCCATCCATAGGTGACTAACGTGATGTCGCTACCTTCCTTCACGATTTCGGGCACACCCAGCGGAACCTTGAATTCACCCAGGTTGGAAGGCAGCTTTTCCTTGACATTATAGCCTTTTAAGGGTTCAATGACCAGGGCCGGGTCGTTGGCTTCGAGCAGGGTATTGTAAAACCCGGCAGCCTGGGTCATATTCCGGGGAACGCAGAGGTAAATCCCGCGAAGCGCTCCCAAAAGTAACTGCATGGGGGATCCGGCATGCCAGATTCCCTGGAGCTGATGTCCCCTGGTGCGGATGATCAGCGGTGCGGCTTGCCTGCCGATGGTACGGTATTGCATACTGCCCAGGTCATCGCTCAGGGTGGGCAACGCATACAGCAGGTAGTCGAGGTATTGAATCTCCGCGATGGGCCTAAAT
>CAZANK010000536.1:0-2837 GCA_964486235.1 uncultured Prolixibacteraceae bacterium
AGTTGAAAAAACTTGTTTTTCCAGTACTGCTGGTAAAGATCGTACGATTTTTCTAGATCCTGGCCTTTGATCCGGAGAAGTTCGTTCTGAAGAAAGTCCCATCCCTCTTCATATTTTGCCCAGTCAATTTTTGAGATATGAACGCAGCTTTGAACTTTGTCAGAGATATCCAACATCTGTTTTTTATCAGAAAAAATTATTGGGAGTGCTCTTACGTCTTTTAATAGCAAATTGAGTGTCTGATTCAGTACTCCATTAATACTTTCAAAGACTCGAGAATTAAGAATTCCTAAAAAATACCACTTGTACTTCTCATTGTCCGCATTAAGGAAAACGGTCAATCCGCTGTCGTCGAATGTGCCGCCTTTAGGAAAGTGTCTAAAAGCAGTGAGCTTATTTGATGAGATTTTTGTCCAACTGATTCCTTCTTGGTACCATTGATTCTCCGGTATAATCCTTGCGATGGGGTATTTCCTATAGAATTGTCTTGTGTCTTCAGACCAGTCGATTACATTACTAAGATTTCCATACCATCTTCGAAATGTTCCTCCTTTCGATAAGTTGACCCACTTGAACTTGCTATGATGTGGCTCTCTGTCGCTATTTTTTCTTTTAATGGTTTCTATTTCCCAGTAGAACCTCAGAAAACGAGTGCTGTCAGATGTAACATTTTTACCATCTGCCCATAAGAATTTTTCTGCATGCTCATTCTCCGCGAATAAGGAAATAAAATGTTTTGAAACCCAAAAAGACAATGGGCTTCCGGGGATTTTTTCAAAGTCTTTCTGGTTGGCGGCATAAAGCCATCCGCAACCGGGATTTCGGATCGCTTCAAGGGTTTTGGTGCGCTTTGACTCCGATTTGTCGTAATCGACCAAACGGACGTAGGCCCCTTTACCCTCGAATCTTGTATTCCAAAAGGTAAACGACGCGTTTTGCACCACTTCACCACCGATCTCAGGGAATGTACGCGGTCCCAGATGCAATAGCGTATCGAAGAAGACTTCTTTAACCAGCAACTCACGCAGTTTCTCGTAGCTGCTCAGGAACATCCAGCTATGCTGGTTGATCATCCCTAAAAATCCTTTGGGCTGAAGCATCTTTAAGCCTGCTTCCATAAAACAGGCCATTAAGTCGGCTTTGCCGGATGGGTAGTTGGTTTTTACAAAATCGGCCAAATCTTTATTCATGCTGCCGCCTCCCATATAAGGCGGGTTATCGACCACACAATGGAACTTTTTGCTTAGCAGGAGCAATTGCGATAAGGCCTCGTTCAGGTTTTCGAGTTGCGGCGCCAGGAACACATCCGAATTCTTCGGACTGGCTTTCACCGCCTCCAGTGCTTTTGCCAACACCCGTTCATCCGTTCGCGGAACGATGAGTGAACCAAGGTTGGTGGCTTGCTGCATGTTTTCCAGGTCGCGCAGGAGCTCATCGCTTAAATCCAGCTTCAGTTGGGCAAACAGTTCTTTCAGCTCGTCTGAAGATCGTTTTAAATCGCGGTAGCAAAGAATATTTGGTTTTACTTCTGTCCGGAATACCCTGCGCTGATAAGTCCGGACTTTCATCATCAGCGCCAGTCCGGCCAGTTGTGCCGCCCGCTCATCGATTTCAAAACCAAAGAGGTTCTTTTCCAGGATCAGTCGCGGGATTTCACTGGGATTGTAACCTTCTTCTTCGTATATCTTGGCCAGTAATTCAAACCCATACACCAAAATATGTCCGCTGCCGCAGGCCTGGTCCAGCAGGGTGATTTCTTCTGGCGAATTTATTTTTAAGTAGTCTTCGCTTTGCAGGGAAGGCGACTCAATCAAATAGGGCATGTGGTCGCGAAGCCGGGAGTGAGGGCGGTTTTGCAGCCAAAGCTTTCCAACCGTATTCTGGACCATGTATTCCACGATCCACCGGGGGGTAAACAACTGGGTGGCCGCAGGAATATCTTCCTTTTTCACTTTGCTCTTGGAGGCAAACACTTCATCCTTTTTCTCCGAAATATAAAACTGATAAAGCCAGCCAATGATTTCCACTTCCTGACAGTCGTCGGTGGTCATGCCGTTCCGCACATCCTGCACAATTGAAAATTCGGAGATCAGGTCATCGGGCAGCAACAGTTCGGTATAGTCGTCGATACGCTCAAACAGGAAGGGAAATACCTTATTCAGATGGTTGCAGGCTCCTATCAGCAGTTCTTTGTATGCTTCGTTTTGAGGGTTGGCGCTGCGGATCTTACCATCGAGCAAATCGTAAATGTGTTGCTTTTTAACAGGCAACTCATCGGGAATATGTCCCTGCTTGGCTTCATCAAGCAGTTCCGGCTGGGTATAGCCTTCTTTGGGCGTGATCACCCGCAGACCAATGGGCTGATAATCGTTGGCATCCATAAAGCGCAATGCCATCAGCCGGTTAAACCAGGTGTAAGCCACTTTGTCGATGACCTGAGCCTTACCCATGTCGTTGATGGCTTCCTGCAGCTTTTTTATCGGCCCGGCTTTTTCACGGATTTCGGCCGAGTCGGTACGAAAAACCATTTCAAGCCTGGCCCCGACTTGTTCCATCAGTTTCCTTCGGGCTTCCTGTGCAAATTTTTTGAGTTTATTGGTGTTCATGTTTTGTTTCGGATCGTATTTTTTTACAGGTTCACTTACAGTATCATTTACAGGTTCACCTAAGTATCATTTAAAGTGTCATAAAATATCTTTAAAGTGTCATTTAACGTATCATCGTAAAACAGATATTTATTAAGTATCAGTTTTTGAGAAATTTATAAAAAATTTACAGTATCATTTACAGTATCATTTACAGTATCATTTACAGTATCATTTACAGTATCATTTACA
>CAZANK010000537.1:0-2835 GCA_964486235.1 uncultured Prolixibacteraceae bacterium
CGGGTCGGCGTTCGGAAGTATCATGCCGACCCGGATATCCCGGGAGCCGGCAACGAGTTGGCCCTGTTTGCCACAGAGGGCTTTGCCGGCGACCACGAGGGGATTTCGATTTATAAGTGCGACAAAAAGACCGGGTATATCCTGGTGTCGGACCAACAGGCCAACCGGTTCCGGATATACCCCCGCGAAGGATCTCCCCATGATCCTCACCGGCATCCGCTGGTGAAGGTGGTTCAGGTAACGGCCGTGGAAAGTGATGGCAGCGAGGTGACCAGTTGTGCGCTGCCCGGTTTTCCCGCGGGATTGTTTGTGGCCATGTCGAACGGGAAAACGTTCCACTATTACGACTGGAAAGCGATTGCTGGAGATGACCTTCGATCAGTGAAAACCCCAAAATGATGTTTATGGGTTCGTTCAAATCCAAACTACGATACGGCATGGTTGCAGGCCTGTTTTTGCTGACAGGATCTTTGTTTGCCGGGACTATTGTCTATCCCTGGCGGGCGGTCCCCGCGATTGTGCAGTCGGGAAGCAATTTCTCCATCCTCTTTGACAATCTTCATGATGCCGGGGTCGATTCTGCCGCGCTCGCGGGCCCGTATAACCGGGTTGCGCTGAAGATGGATTCGGTGGTCATTGCCCGTATGGAGTACGACCCGTTCACGAAGTCATCGGTCAACAACACGCTGTGGGTGTCTGTGCCGGAGAGCGCCCCGGAGGAGTTGTATGACCTTTTCGTGTACTGCGGCGGCGAGGTACACCGGTCGTCCAAATCAGTCAAGGTGCTCCGCGAATTCAGCCAGTCGCACTCGTTCATCCATATTTCCGATTTGCACGTTTCGCGCCAGTGGGTTGGTACCGGCCGCGACGGGTATGCCAAAGAACTTGAACTCCTCGACCGGTTCACGGAAGTGGCCAACATCATCGCCCCGGACTTCGTGATCGTCACGGGCGATATTATCCATCATTACACCTTATTTGACGCCGGTCCGGACGGATGGGGCGACGACAAAGCTTACGATGCCGGACAAAGACCGCTGGCGGAGGAGAAATTCCGGAATTATTACGGGGGGGCGAAAGGCTTCTCGGGAATACACGGGATCAATTCCCCGGTCTTCAGTCTGCCGGGAAACCACGACTCCTACGGCGTGTCGAGGAAGGACCATCTGGCCATGGCCTCGCAGTGGAACCGGTTTTGCGGGAAAAGGGTCTTCGGATTTTCGTATGCCGGGACGCGCGTGATCGCTGCCGACGACTTTCTCGGTGACCCGGTGACCGACATCCCCGACGCAGCACCCATGTCGGGACTGCAGGGCGACGTGCTCAAATCGTTTCTCCGCGAAAACGGCCCGGGCGAAATCCGCGTCATGGCGCAACACCGCCCCGACCGGATCGATACGGCGTTTATCAACACGCATAAAATCAATATCCTGCTGAACGGGCACCGGCATAACCCGTTCGAAGAGACCGTCGGCTCCACACTGAGCATCCGGCCCGGTACCGTTTGCCGGAGCGGCGAAACCGGCAGGTGGCAGGAGACACTCGGGTTCTTTCGTATTTTTTACCTGGATGGCGCGAAGTTTGAATATACCCCGCCGCTGCGGTTTTGTAAAAACCCGGCAGACCCGTACACGGAACTGCAAATGAATCTGTCGCTTCGCTACAGAAATGCCAATGACGGGACATTGAAACGGAACGAAGCGGTCATTCAAAATGCGTTCGACCTGGATTTGCCCCGCTGTAAGATCCGCTTTGTGATGAAAAAAGGGAACTATCAGGTTTCGGGCGGGACGATCCGCCAGGTCATCGCGTCGGGTGAGCGTGCGGTGGTAGACGTGTATACCGATGTGGAAGCGAATTCGGCCAAAACGGTGAAAATCAGTCTGACGGATTAGGTCACGCGGAGGAGCTGCCGCCATCGACAGATGTGTTCCGGCATGTCGGAAAACGTATGAAAAAGGCTCCCGGAGCGGCGGTCCGGTTGGATTCCGGTCATTCTGTTTTTTTTGATTGTTTTTTTGTGACTTGCCGGTAAGCTATCTTTTGCTTATTTTGTGACTGTTTCATCGACGGAATCATGATGCAAGAGGAAACCACCGACATCCGTTTGTTCAATCAACTATTCTCGGAATACCGGAAAAGGTTTACTTATTATGCCTGTTCGTATCTGCAGGATGAGGCTGCAGCCGAAGATGTTGTGACGGACAGTTTTATTTATTTCTGGGAAAACCGGCACACGCTGGCGTTGAACCAGAATGTTCCCGCTTACATCCTGAAGGTGGTGAAGCATAAATGTTTGAATTACCTGCGGTCGCAAAGTGTCAGGCTGAAGGCGCATCACGAGATGAACGGCCATCAGTCGCGGATTTTGCAGACCAGGATCATGACCCTGGAGGCGTGCGATCCCCGGGAGTGGTTCCGGGAAGAAGCTTCCGGCATCGTCGATCGGACGCTGGCCACGCTTCCCGCCCAAACAAGGGAGGTTTTCGTGCGGAGCAGGCATCAGAACCAGAATTATCAGCAGATAGCCGCCGACCTGGGGGTATCGGTCAAGACCGTGGAGTTTCACATTTCAAAAGCCTTGAAAATCCTGCGATCGTCCTTAAAAGACTATTTTCTTTTCTTTCTTATTCTGCTCAGTAAGAGCAATTTCTGATCAGAGACTGCTGTTTTTTCCAAAAAAAACACTGATTTTCGTTAGGGTCAATCGTCGCAGAAGTGCTATACAGGCATTATGGAGAAGCATATACTACACCGTTTTTTTAACAATACGGCTACTGTTTCTGAGTTTTTCAATTTTTTGTACCTAAAAATCCTGCCGCTCGATTTTTGGCT
>CAZANK010000538.1:0-2828 GCA_964486235.1 uncultured Prolixibacteraceae bacterium
GAGCCAAGCAAATCCTTGTCTTCTTTAGCCTCTGCCAGGATGGCAAGATTTTTCAGGAAAAGCTCCCGGCTGTTCGTGGTAAGCGTGGGCAAATAAGTCGTCACCCCGACCTTCCACTGAGCCTCAGTGGCCTTCTTAACTCCTGCTGCCGACAGTTCACCGCCTCCCAGGGCAAAGGTAACACCGTCATAACCATTGACCTGATTATCGATTAAACCCGGGGCAACATAAACCTGCCCGCTTCCTTGAGGTAATTCTTTTAACCGCTCAATTCTGGTGATCTTCCCATTCTCCATTTCGATGGAAACGGGAGATCCGTCAAGATAAGAAAGCCCTTCGACGCTCTCCTGTGTATTTGACAAACCAGCATCCGAAAAATTAGGAAAAGTATTCAAGGTTCTCTTTATTATAAGCCCCGAAGATAATTGAAAATCGCTGATATTTCCCATTTTCACATAAAAATCTGCGGAACAGCGATTGAGGTTATTGGAATTCTTTCACCGCATCGATCATGGCCACGATATTTTCGACCGGCACGTTGGCCTGGATGTTATGCACCGTGTTAAACACAAAACCGCCATCCTTTCCCAGTATCTCACACAGCCGGAGCACTTCTTCCCGTACCTGTTCCGGGTTGCCGTATGGCAGGGTTTTTTGGGTGTCCACTCCGCCTCCCCAAAAAACAAGGTCTTTTCCGTAAGTCCTTTTCAGATGGGCCGGGTCCATTCCCTTTGCCGACAACTGAACGGGATTGATGATGTCAAAGCCGGCTTCGATAAAGCGGGGCATAAACGACTCCACCGCTCCGCACGAGTGTTTGAACGTTTTCCAGTTGGTATGGGTATGGACCCAGTCGTTGATACGCCGGTAAAAAGGCAGCCACAACTCATCGAACTGTTCAGGTCCGCAAAAAGTGGATTCCTGTGTGCCGAAGTCCGTGCCACATGTAAAAACAACATCCAGATTATCGCCAATCACCTCGTGCAAACGACGGAAATTTTCCAGAGCTATTTCAGTCTGCCTCTCAAAGATCCCTTTGATATAATCCGGACGCATGATGGTACTCATGTACCACTCGGCAATATCACGAATACCTCTCGGATGTTTGACCTGTAAACCCGGAACCAGGGCAATATCACCCAAGGCCGTACCGCCCAGGCCGGCAACCACTGCCTTACCGGTAGCCCTTGCTTCCATGGCCGCTTTCTTCCAGAAAACCAGCTCCTTTTCCGGCACCGGCGTGAACTCTTCCAGATTATCCTGTACATTCAGTTTTTCTTCATCAATCGGCTCCTGCCTGATGATCGCGTCAAAAAAATAACCGGACTTAGGCATTCTGGCCGACGGGGCCACCGAAACATCCCCTTCCGGGCAGACCAGAAGATCGCCATCGGTATCATAAATGGTGTTAAAGCCTTCCGGGACCAGGACCGTTTGTCCCCAGAAAGTCGTCAGCTCCTTGAGTGGCTCATGGTTATAAATCCCGAACATGTTATTCATACCCCAGGCGCCAACCACGTCAATCCCCATGGCGCCGATCAGATCATCGTCGATCAGGCCAAGCATCTGATAAGGTTCAATCACCCTGACCGGACGGGACTCCAGCCCATAGTACTCCCGCAATTTTTCCACTGCGAATACATGAATACCCGTCACTGCCGTGGAACCCAAGTCAACCACAACACGGTCGGGTTGCTTATGGTTAACCGTCAAACAAAATCTTTCTCTTGAGTTCATCCGTTTTCAAATTACGAAGCGCTGCTCCTTTCATCAATTTGGTTTATCTAAAATGATCCCCGGTCAATAAACCGGAAAGAATTGTATATTATTTCTTTTTTTCTGCCAGTCACCATTTCGGCGATCTTTTTACCCATGGCTGCAAAATCGGTCGAGATCACAGACAGTCCGCAGGCTGCGATCTTCTTCAGGGATGTTTCGTTATAGGAAACAAGCCCCAGGTCACTTCCAAGGGTTAAGCCAAGATCCCTTGCTTTTTCAACCAGATAAACCAGATCTTCATCGTCAATGATCACGTAAGCCTCACCCTTCACGGGTTTCTGCTTTTTTAAGGGCGTCCGGAGAACCACTGAATCGAAATTATTCAATTTACAAAAGCGGCTGAAGCCTTTCACGATGCCGGCCGGAGGGTCCGTGATCTGGTTCCGGAATACCAGGATGAGTTTGCGGTATTTCCGGCACAGCATGACCACCGAGTTAAGCGCATGAAAGATATCCTGCTCAAAATCCTGAAAAACTCCGGAGTAACAGACCGATGAAGCCAGAGGCTTAATATCCAGCAAATAAAGCTTTTCATGAGGCAACATATCCAGTACCTCATCCAAACGATCGTTTTCGATCGGGATGATCACATACGACTGGTACTTCCCGATACTTTCAGCGATTGTCCGTTCAAATACCCTGAAATTGTAATGATGGAAATAGATGTCAATAAAAGAATCCGGCCCTGCATGTTCCTGAATGGCATGATAAATCACCTCCTTATAGGAACTGAAGGTGTCGAACAGCACAAAAATCCGGTTTTGAACATGGAACCGGAGCGACGAAATAAAGTATCCTTTCCCGTGAACCGGATGAATGATCCCCTGCTCCTGAAGAATTTTAAACGCTTTAACAACGGTTTCGCGGGCCAGGTGGTAATCACCGGCGACCTGATTAATGGAAGGGAGTTGTGCACCAAGGATCAGGTTCCCATCTTCGATATGTGCCAATACCGAATTGATGATTTGCTGATATACAGGCGTCTTTAATGTTTTATCGATCTTTATTTCAGGCATTTTTTCAACCTTGTCTATACTGTACTATACTAC
>CAZANK010000539.1:0-2821 GCA_964486235.1 uncultured Prolixibacteraceae bacterium
AGTTTATGGTGGCCGAAGCGAAGAAGAGCCGGGATGAGCTTGGGTTTCTGTTTTTTTGTCTTTTTTGCAGATTCAGGATTTGACCCCTCTCTTTTTTTAAAAAAAAGTTACTCTCCCCGTAGTACGATTTCGTGACCTCCGGATATAATAGAAAAGCAGGAAATGAACGAGTGTGTTGCAAAAAACGCTTTTAAGGAGATGACACAAAAAAGATGATGCTTGAAGTGATGACATGGGATACGCAGACTGCAGTTAGTTTAATTCAAAAAGTAAAGGTGTGAAATTACAGAAAGAAATACTGATCAAATACCTGCGCGGATATTTTTCGCTGAACGATAAGGCGGTCGTTGATGAATACTTCACCAGTGAAAGATTCGATACGGAACTGACGGAAGTATTAAGAGAACACTGGGATGAGCTGAATACCGGGAAAGCGGCGGACAGGAAAGACCTGTCGCCCGTGTTGGATAAAATCAGTCACGAGTTGTCTCTTCGTCGGGTGCGCCGGATGACCACCCTCAAACTGGTGTGGCGGTGGTATGCAAAGGCTGCGGCAATTTTGCTTGTTCCTGTTTTAATAGCCACCTTTTACCGGAGCCGGACTGACAACCCTTCAGACGCATGGATCGAAATTCACTCGCCTTACGGCGCGCAGACACGGTTTACCCTTCCCGACGGCTCTTCCGGCTGGCTGAACAGCGGCTCGGTCATAAAATATCCGCTGGGGTTTTGTTCTGAAAGGACTGTCCGGCTGGACGGGGAAGCTTACTTCGATGTCATGAAAAATCCCGGTTCCCCGTTTACCGTCCATACCGGTTCGGTGGATGTTAACGTGACGGGCACGTCGTTCAATGTTGTTTCATACGATACCGATTCCCTGTCGGAAATCGTTGTGACGTCGGGCAAGATCGAGGTCTTGTTTGGAAAAGGGAAAGCCGCGTTAAGCCTGCTGCCTGACGAAAGGCTGGTCTATCACCGGCAAACCGGCAACCTCGTAAAATCCGTAGTCGATGTTCAGGGCTTCACTTCCTGGAAAACCGGCAAACTTATTTTTCTGAATGACAACCTGGATGAAGCAGTCCGCAAAATCGCCAGGTTTTATCATGCAAAAATCCGGGTGGACCCGGAAGTGGACCGGAACCAGTCGTTCCGGGCTATTGTGGAAAAGGAAAGTGTGGAGGAAGTTCTTCGTTATATGAAACTGACCATGAATCTGGATTATGCCGTTCATGAGCAAAAGTCCGGCAGCGGGGGAGTCATTGAAGGGAAAAAAATCGTGATCACCAGTCCAATCGAAAACTAAAGTTTTTGTGCGGGCGACATCAAAAAAAAAGGGAAGTGCAGCAACACTTCCCCATAATTAGCGAGTTTTTAGGCATTTACTCAACTAAAATTACAAAAGTATGAAAAAAAAACGAATGGGTCGGAGTACGATGTCCGATCCTGTAAAAAAAATTTTACGACGAATGAAGTTAATGGTCTTTTTATTACTGGTCAATTTTGCGCAACTGATGGCGAATAATTCGTTTGCGCAAAAAACGAAGTTGTCTGTTGACCTGAAAAACGTCCGCATCGAATCGGTTTTGTTATCCATCGAAAACCAATCATTTTTTAAATTTATTTACAATAAAGAGAAGGTCGATGTCGATTCGAAGGTCAGCATTTCTGTTCAGGACAAGTCGATCAACGAGATACTGGATATGCTCTTTGAACGCGATCAGGTGAGCTATTCCTTTTATGGCAACCAGGTTATCCTAACAAAAACCGATGATCCCGTCAGTTCCATGCAAACCAGGACGGTTTCCGGAAAAGTTACCGATCCTTCCGGTGCGCCGCTGCCGGGAGTTACCGTGGTGATAAAAGGTACCTCCACCGGTACTATTACGGGAGCCGATGGTGATTATACCCTGTCGGGCGTACCTGCCAATGCCGTTCTGGTGTTCTCTTTTGTGGGCATGAAAACACAGGAGATTGCCGTTGCCGGCAAAACCACTGTCAACATGACCATGACAGAAGAAACAGTGGGGATTGAAGAGGTGGTGGCCATTGGGTATGGAACAGTCCGGAAGGCTGACCTGACAGGCTCGGTGACATCCGTATCGGCCAGGGATTTTGACAAGATACCGGCATCAACACCGCTTCAGTCCCTTACGGGGAGGACAGCAGGCGTTCAGATCACTACCAGTGGCGGTATGCCTGGTGCCGGAGCGGAGGTATTGATCAGAGGTGTGAGATCGGTCAATGGCACGAACGCGCCCATTTATGTGGTCGATGGTGTGATCAGTACGACGATTGACAACCTGGATCCGGTCAGCATTGAATCAGTATCCGTTTTAAAAGATGCGTCCGCAGCGGCAATATACGGGGCAAGGGCTGCCAATGGTGTCATCCTGGTTACGACCAAAAGAGGGGCATATAAAAAAGGCATAGACATTACCCTTAACTCTTATTATGGGATCCAGACTGAAAGCAACCTTAAATTGAAGCTTTTAAATTCAGCCCAGTATCTTGAATTGCTCACGGAGGCCTATGCAAATACCGGATTGGGGGTGCCATGGGATGCCTCAATTCTTGAGCATTACGAAGGCGTAGATACCGACTGGCAAGACCTGATCACGCAAAACGGCGTCATCCAAAATTATAATTTGTCACTCAACGGTGGTTCAGAGAAATCGAATTATTACGTTGCTGCTGGCTACCAGGATCAAAAGGGAAGGGTCATTGAAACAGCATTTAAAAAATATACCCTGACTTTCAACACGGACCATCAAATCAATGACTGGATAAAATTCGGGAATTCCTTAAACATTTATTCCAACAG
>CAZANK010000540.1:0-2818 GCA_964486235.1 uncultured Prolixibacteraceae bacterium
CCTGCTCAAACAGTTCGCTGATATGCTCAAGCGCCGACAAGGCCTGCTGGATGGTCGAAATCTGCTGGGCAAACTGTCGCACGGGGACAAACAGTTGTCCCAACGTAGTGATAAAAACGATCAGCACGCCGATTGTAAAACCAAAATCCCATATCTGGACCGCTCCGTACCAGATCACCAGCGCAGCCGCGACAGAGGTAATCCCTTCGACGATGGAATAGAGGGAAGAGTCATACACGTTCGACTGGTTCTGCGCATCGCAATACTGTTTGTTCAGATGATCGTACTTCTCAAAGGCTTCTTCTTCGGCCGCGTAAAGCTGAATGGTTTTCATCCCGTTGAGTGATTCCTGCAGGTAGGCCGCCGATTTAGCCAGGCTGCTGCGGGACGCATTGTATGCCATCCTGATCTTCTTTCTCAGGTAACGGATGATCACGACCAGGAGCGGCACTACCACCAGCAGGACCAGCGTGAGCCGCCAGTTCAAAACGAAGAGATAACTCACCAGCGCCAGGGTCTTGATGCTGTCGGCCAGCAGTCCCAGGACGCTGGTCGAAAACGACTCGCTAATCGATTCCATGTCGCTGGTGAGCCGCGACAAGGTGACGCCAATGGGCGTTTTGTCATAATAGCTCATCGGAAAGCGTAACGCCTTGCCAAATAACTCGCGCCGCATATCCACGATCGCCATCCCTCCGGCTTTTGAAAAGGAATAGCTGTAAATGCCGTCAAAAAGCAGGTAGGTGGCCAGAACAACCACCAGCAGGATCGCGTACGTTTTCAACCCGGCCACGTCTCCCGGGATAATCCGGTCGTCCACAACATGTTCCACGAGCCAAAGGAACAGGAGGCTGGAGGCGGTTGTAACAGGAATGGATGCAAGACTCAGGAAAAGCCACTGTTGATGAGGCTTAAAGTAGCGTGCAAGCCTCTTGACCAGTCGCCAGTCTTTCCGGTTCAATGTTTTATTTTTCACTTCTCCCATCATCCTGTTTTACACATCGTCTGGACTAAAAATTTTCAATCTCATTCATCTTCGGTTGGTCGTTCTTGCCACTGTTCCAAAGAGTCCTGCCTTGGCGGGAGTGAACGACATCGTCATTTTATCCCGTGGAAGGTGCCCGTTGCAACACTGCTGTATTCCTGTAAAAATCCGATTTTTTCAGCAATTCGTCATGCGTTCCCATGTCCACGATCCGGCCTTCGTCGAGCACCAGTGTGAAGTCGGTTTTCTCGAGCACGCTGATCCGGTTCGACACGACCAGCAGGCTTTTGAACCGGTGCTTGCCAAAGATCTGCCCGATCAGAAACCGTTCCGTTTCCGTGTCGACCGCTGAAAATACATCATCCAGGATCAACAGTCCACACGGCGTATAGAGCGCCCTGGCCAGGCTGATGCGCTGTTTCTGTCCCCCCGAAAGCATAATGCCTTTCTCCCCCACCATCGTTTTCTCATGTCCGGGGAAACGGGCCAGCTCATCGGCAAGCGCACTTTTATAGATCACTTCCTGCAGGGAATTCCTTTGCAAGGCTCTTGCCGAACCAAATGCGATGTTATTTTCGATCGTGTCGGAAAACAGGAAGACATCCTGGCTCACGGTCCTTACCGCCGAACGGATATCTTCGCCCCGCAGTCGGGCCGTATCCTTGTCGCCGAAAAAGAGCTGTCCCGGGTCCGGTCTCAGGTACCCGTTGATGCAGTTGACAAGTGTCGTCTTGCCCGACCCCACTTTGCCGGTCAGCCCAACAACCTGTCCGGGCTGAATGGTAAAGGAAATATCCTGAAGAACAGGTCTGTTACCATCAGGATAGGTATAGCGCATATTTCTCAACGTCACACCTTTCTTAAAAAGCAGTTCCTTCTCTTTCGCGGGAAGAGGTTTCCTGCCTTCATCAGCGCCATTCCGGTCAATGATCGTTTGTAAACTGCTGATGCCCACGAATCCCTGCTGAAAAACGGCCAGCAGCCACCCAAATCCCAGGATGGGCTGCGTAAGAAGAACGGTATAGGCAATATAGCCGGTCAGTCCGCCAATCGTCAGTTTCCCCTGAATCACAAAAAGACCTCCTGCAAAAAGCACCACGATCTTCAGGATCTGCTCAAGACTGGCCAGCAGGGGGATGATAAATGAACGGACCCAGGCAATTTTCAGGGTGAAGTGAAACAGCGATAGATTCTCTTCCTGCATACGCTCCTCAGCCCAGCGGTAGATGTTGTAACTTTTAATCACGCTGTTTCCCGAAAGGAACGAGATGGTCTTCCCGGATAACTGCTGCAGGGTATCCATCCGGTGGCGGGTATTCCTGACCATGATCACCAGTCCGACGCGGACGATCACAAAGATTACCAATATGGGCAAAAGACAGTACAGGGTGAGCGCGGGCGAAAGCTGCCACATTTTGTACGGGGTCAGTGAAAGGGCAAACAGGATATTGGCCGCCTGCAGGATGCCAAAGCCGGTGATCATGCGCACCCCGCCAATGTCGTTGTTGATCCGCGAAATGATATTCCCCGTGGCATTGCGGTCGTAATAGCCCTTCCCGAACGAGCTGAGCTTACGGAACATCTCCCCCTTGAGCCGTCTCTCGATAAGCCGTCCCGGAATGAAGATCAGCACGCGCGAAAGTGTCCGGAAGAGAATGAGTACCAGGGAAAGTCCGAGGATCATGAAAACCATTTCCCGGAACTCTTTTTCCACGCCTTCGGGTCCCTGTCCGATCAGGTCGATACTTTTCTGAATAAATTCAGGGATGGTGACCGACACCCAAATTGTGAGCCACAGAAAGATGATCCCTCCGAGATACCACCACCTGAACG
>CAZANK010000541.1:0-2818 GCA_964486235.1 uncultured Prolixibacteraceae bacterium
ACTGCAAACTCAAAGAGTAAAGATAAAAAATTTACGGTCTTGCAGCAGGGTAATACCCCTGCAATCTTGCAGTCCCGCAATTGCCCGTTTCATTTTTTGGACTGCTCGTATTTTTCAATTTTATCTCGTATAGCTTTAAATTTACGACCAATGGGTTACTATTTTCAGTGGGACGTTTGCGGAATGTCTTCAGCACATGGACGAAAGCGAGGGGTGGTTTCAATGATATCAGCGGTGAAAAGTGGGATACTTGTTGTGAAGGCGGAACCCAACGCCCAACATCAGGAAATTAGGGTCTTGGAAATCTTTGAGCGTATATCCGATATGGATGAAGGAATTCCTGGTAACTTCGATTTTAAGGGCCACCAATTGGTAAAAGGCTTTGAGATCGCCCCCCCGGTGCAGCACGTTCACTCCCAAACCGATGCCCACCGTAAACCAGGGTTTTACATATTCCGCCCGTCCGGAGATCCCTAATGCCAACTGTTTGCTGAGTGAGGGCCTAAAAAAGTCGAGATCGGTGTGGGTCGCATTATCTCTTGTATACACGTTGGCGCTGCCGTCATAGACGCCGTCGAGCGATACTCCCGCGCGGAACTTGTACCCGAAGTTAACCATTGGTGAAACATTGAACCCCATGACGCTGTACGCATCGGGCGATGCGATTTGCCCTTCCCCGTAAACGACGCCTTTCCGGCGCCAGGCGCCAAAAAAAACCACATCATAGCTGATGTGACGGGGAAACTCAGGAATGGGTGAGTGATAAGATGGGGTGGCGTGAAAGCTTTCCCGGTTGAAATTGTACGTCAGTCCCACGTTTAACCCGGTTGTATTCAGTCCGGCGTTCGGAAACTTGGTGTTGCCGTTTGAAAAGTGGGAGAGGGCGATTCCGCTGGTGAGGTCGAATTTCCGGGAAAGCATCCACGTCAGATGGACATTCAGGTTGAGATACGCATTCACCTTCGATCCGATCATGACATTGTAAAAATTATCCTGCTCATCGTAAGGTTTCCACCCGGCCGATAATCCGAAGTTCCATTCATAATTCAGCGATAACCGCGGATTGAACCGGCTTATCCGTGCTCCCTGAAAAAGGTAAAAGACGATGGGATTTCCCAGTTGTGCCTTTTCTCCAAAAGTGTAACAGGCCAGTCCGATCCCCTGGTAGGTTTCGCCGTTAATCCTGCCGGCACTGGTATTGGGATGAAATTGAAACGAGTACTTCAGATGGGTGGAGAAAGAGCGGTCGATCGGTTGCCATGCATCATTTTCTCCCCGGAGAAATGAATTGGTCGGGAAAATATACTCCGGTCTGATTTCCATGCCAATCCGATGAAAGAGATGATGCGGACGGAGCGAATCCTTCCTGGAAGAGAGGCTGTATGGGGGCATCTTGCCTCCAGGGAGAAGCAACGATGCACGTTCCGGCCGATGCTCCGGCATTCCGCCGTCCATCCGGTCTTTAGGCAGCGCGATAACAGACAGCAAAAGCAGTGTTCCCAGAAGGGTCATCGCCTTCCACTGCTGTATTTTACTTTCCGGGTGCCGTTTCATGCGTGATCGTTTTTATCCGGACTGCCGGGACTGTTTTATGTTTTGACTGTGCCAACGGATACCTGATACTTTAAAAAGCGTAAAAGTAACCGATAGTTTGCAATAAGCGATCAGCGTGAGGGTTAATTTTTATTAATCTTCACGCCGATCCCTTAAACAAAGGTCAGGTTGACACGCCTGAAAGCCCTTTTTATCCGTATCTCAAAGTTTCAGCAATTCGGACGAGCTTTCGTTGACAACCGTCAGCCGGTAATTCTCCGGTACTTTCACGGAATACCTGATTTGCTGATCCACGCGTTCCCATTTTAATTCCACCGCATCGTCATTGACCGGCAGCACTCCACTGCACTTCGCCAAATCGATATCTGTAAATCGGATCGTGACTTCCTTTTTGACGTAATCAATATTGGCGATTCCCAGCACATCGCGGTACAGGACGTGGCCAAGATAGGAGGCAAAGCCGTGGTTGCAACTGGCATGGGCGCTCATGTTCTCCCATAACGTGCCGGTTTGCCGGGCCATGTTGTAGAAATAATCCTGGATTTCCGACAGCAGTTGGGTCTGTAACCCGTACCGTGAAAGGATGTCCATTCGCAAGTAGTTTCCAATAAACGCGTTGGCCCGGAAAACATCCGGATAAATTACCTTGTCGTCGCGGTTGGGGCCGAATTCGGTGGTGAGTTTCTTCCACAGGCCCGGATGGGTTTCGGGCGTGGCGATGTCGAAGAAAAAAGCGTAATACTGGCACACTTCGGTGGTATTGGAAGTGACCTGAAGCCGGCCATCCGGGTTCCTGAGGGTATTGTCGACAAAGAACGTTCCGTTGAACGATTGTTGCAGAATCGTTTGTTTGATCCGTTCTGCCTTTTTTTTCCACGTCTCATTTTTATAAAGACCGGCCGCTTTTTGCAATGCCGCGGCATACAGCATATTGGTCGGGTAGTTGACGTCCTGGACGAGGCTGTTTGCCTTTGACCATTCCACGAAGATCCAACTGTCCAGTTTTTCAAGGAGGCCATCTTCATTTTCAAACTTCTCAAAATAGGCGAGCAGTTTCTCCACGCGCGGTTCCAGTCGGGCCACCAGGGCCGGATCGCCGCCGCGAAGGGCGTAATCGTCGATCTGAATAATCAACCACATTGCCCAGTTGGGGATAAAGTTCTGGTTGTAATGATCGGCCGGATAGCACATCGGGAGCATGCCTTCCGGTAAGCAGGCAAAACTGTCGGGCAGGGCATAGTTTTCATAAAAATTATGGGCCACA
>CAZANK010000542.1:0-2797 GCA_964486235.1 uncultured Prolixibacteraceae bacterium
GATCCAACTGGCGCTGCCAAGATAATTTTTACCGTTTACACAATATTGGGCTTCTATGGCTTTACGCGGGTGATAAACGGTAACAGGCCTTCCTGAACTCAAAAAATCCAAATCGAGTTCATTCAGACTCCCTGAGCCTGTCCAATATACGGCTTCATAACCAAGCCAGGTTGATCCGTCGTAGATGATATCATCATAGAAACGCTTTTCGCGGTTTACATACGGGTTTTGAGGGTCATATCCCGATGCGGGGTCGGTAATCGGCAACCCATTTGCCATGGCATATTCATCGATCAGTTCCTGGGTCGGATTAACGCTGGCCCATGATACCTGTGTCCCTCCAACAAAACAAATAGGTTGCATCCCTCCCCGGCAACTGCCAATGCTTGTCCCTCCCAGATAGGTCTTGTCAAAGATAATTTCCACATTATTGTTGTTTGCCTCGTAGTTCAAAGTCTCATGATCAGGGAACAAACTGTATACATTCATATCCATCACTTGTTTATAGGTGGCGGCAGCCGAAGCCCATCTGGCCTTTTCGTTCCCGGAATTTTTCAATGGACTGGCATGGAATAATTCGCACCATCCTTTTAAAGCGAGCGCAGCGCCTTTACCAACCCTGGATTTGCCAGGCTTTGAAGGCAAATCATTCGCAATAGCCGCACACTCATCGACAATAAACTGATAAGTTTCATCATCAGTGGCGCGTTCATGGAAGATTTCATCGCCCTGCGTAAACCTGTTCAATGCTTCTGTGATGATAGGAACTCCTCCATAGCTGGTCCAGAGCAAGGAATAGAAATACGCCCTTAAAAAACGCGCTTCCGCCAGCCTTAACTTTTTCCAATCTTCGTCCAAATCAGAAGCTTCGATGTTTGAAATGAATACATTACATTTTCTGATATTGGTAAATTGTTGTTCCCATTGCTTCAACGAAGAAAGCGTATTTGGTGTTTCAATCCCCGGATTATAAACCGTCCTGCTGCTCCCCCATGTATAATTACATAACGAGTTATCCGTGAAATTATCCTGCGGATCAAAAAAGTCATACAAGTATGCTACCGGACCCCTGATACTTCCATATATCCCGTTCAAAAACAATTCTGCATTTCCTTTATCTGCCCAAAGCGTCACATCAGAAACGCTTTCTTTAGGCGTTACATCCAAATAATCATCACACGAAATCACAATCATCATAAGTAGTGTGAAGATAATTCTGCCTTTAATGTTCATTATTCGATTTTTCATATCTTCTATCTATTACTGATTAATAAAATGTCAGATTCACACCCACGGAAATAACTCTCTGCTGAGGATAATCGAAGGCATAACTATTCATAATTTCAGGATCATAATTGATGATTGGTGTGAATGTGAGTAAATTTTGTCCCGACAAAAAGATTCTGGCATTTTGAATACCTGCTCTTCTGCAGACAGTTGAAGGAATGGCATAGGCTATATTTAAACTTTTCAATCGAATATAGCGGGAATTGAATATGTGATACGAAGAAGTCTGGGTATTATTTGATGTCGGCGAAGGAGTAATTCGGCAATGAGTGGCATTCCGGTTTTCAGGCGTCCAGTAATCCATGTTACTTTTAAAAGCGCTTCGTCCGTTCGTAAACGGATCCCAGTAGTCTCCCTCTCCATAAATATTTGTTCCGTCAACCCCCTGAAACAGGATATCCATTGAGAAACGTTTATAAGTAATTGCGGAGCTAACCCCATAAATAATCTGGGGAATATCTGCTTTACCAATCACCTTTATATCATTGTTATCAATCTCTCCGCTATGATCAAGGTCCCTGTACCTGCAATCTCCGGGATATACTTTTCCCCATGGCTGTGTCGCGATACCCGGGAGCAGATTCCCGCTCGCATCAAAATCTTCAACCTGGAAATAACCAATAAATTCATACCCGAATCGGGTATCCAAAGGTCGGCCGGTTTGTCTGCGATTTGGATTATCATACGTGGAGGAAGTCTCAAAAACCTGCAGCAACTTGTTCTTGGCAAAGGTAAGATTACCACCAAGTGATACGTGGAAATCTTTGGAAAAACGATGGTTGATACCAATATTCAGATCAAATCCCCTGTTTTCCATTTTCCCTGCATTCACCTGACTAAGGGCTACTCCATATTCGAGTGGCACGACAACTGTCGGATTTGCCAACATGTTTGATCTTTTTTCATAAAAATAATCTGCCTCAATGGTCAATAATCCTTTCCACAAAGTGGCATCAAACCCGACGTCTGTCTTTTTCGCTTTTTCCCAGGTAATATTCACATTTGATTCTGTCCCTTCCCTTGCCGCCTGTACCGCGTTTCCATCGAGAACCGCGGCTGGTCCATAGACATCGTACAAGCTTAAATATTGAAACTCCGCTCCAGCAAGGGCTCCTACTACGCCGTAAGATCCTCTTATTTTTAAATTATCAAGCCAGGCGACATTTTTCATAAAGTTCTCTTCAGACATCCGCCATCCGAGAGAAAATGCCGGGAAAAATCCCCACCTTTTATCCGGGGCAAAATAATAACTGCCATCATTCCTTCCGGTTGCTTCAAATAAATATTTTTGGGCATAATCATAAGATAAACGATAAATTAACCCCATTTGCCGGCCGCCGCTTGACGACCCGGCATTACTGATGTCGGCCAAGGCGGAACTCCCCATATTCAACTCATCAACGGACAGGTCATAGTTTCTCCGTGCTCCCTCGAGATACAATGCATCGTCCGATTTCGCTTCCCCCAGTAGTAAAACAGCGATGCTATTTTTTCCAAACGTCCTGTGATA
>CAZANK010000543.1:0-2788 GCA_964486235.1 uncultured Prolixibacteraceae bacterium
GTCCTGCAGTGGCCGGTTCGTTTTATCCTTCCGATCCGGTTGCACTGAGGTTACATCTTGCCGGGTTATTCCGCCGGGCGGGGGGTGTTTCACCGGTGGGGAAGATGGCTGCACTCCTGGTTCCCCACGCGGGGTATGTCTTTTCGGGTGAGGTGGCTGCCCTGGCATACACCTTGCTTGATCCGGATCAAACTTACGAAAACATCTTTTTGATCGGTACCTGTCACCATGTCTGGTTAAGCGGGGCTTCGGTTTACAACAGGGGAGATTACCAGACGCCCCTGGGCGTCGTTCCTGTTAACACCGGCCTGGCCGGCCGGTTAATCCGGGATTCCCGGCTTTTTGAGTGCCACCCTGAGGCGCATACGAACGAGCACAGCATTGAAGTGCAGCTTCCTTTTCTGCAGTACAGGCTTAAGCATGAGTTCAGGATCGTCCCAATTGTAATGGGAACACCGTCGGCAGTCACCTGCCGGAGAATCGGCGAGGTATTAAAACCCTATTTCAATGAAAAGAACTTATTTATTATTAGCAGCGACTTTTCACATTATCCCGACTATGCAGGCGCTGTTCAGGCCGATCGGGCCACAGGCGGTGCCATAAAATCCAATTTGCCGGAGAATTTTCTGAAGGCGGTCCGGGAAAATGAATCCAGGCACATACCTGGGTTGTCCACCAGTGCCTGCGGACAGGGAGCAATCCTTACCCTGATGTATCTTTCTTCTGAAACGCCGGGAATGGAAGTCCGTCATGTCAGTTACATGAATTCAGGCGATACAGACTATGGCGACAAGCACCGGGTGGTGGGGTATCACTCGTTCGCGTACACAAGGAAGAAGGACATGGCCGGTTTTTCACTTTCGACCGAAGAAAAGGTGCAGTTGCTGAAGTTGGCCAACGATGCCATCAGGAGTCGTTTACAAAACAGCAGTTTGCCCGAAGTGGATCCTTCAGGTTTGTCGGGACCACTAAAATCCTCGTGCGGCGCTTTTGTTTCCCTGCACAAAAAGGGCGAATTAAGGGGATGCATCGGTCATATTTTGGCAACAGGACCGTTATATGAGGTCGTTCAAAAGATGGCTGTTGCGGCTGCATTCCGGGATTTCCGGTTTAACCCGGTTGAACCGGAGGAGATGAAGGACATTGATGTGGAAATCTCTGTCTTGTCGCCGCTGAAACGTCTGGACAGTATCGATGCGTTTGAGTTGGGAAAGCACGGGATTTATATGGTGAAGGGGGACAGGAGCGGAACGTTTCTGCCTCAGGTTGCCGCCGGCAAGGGATGGAGCAAGGAGGAATTTCTCGGGTATTGTGCCCGCGACAAGGCCGGAATCGGCTGGAACGGCTGGAAAGATGCCGAGTTATATACCTATGAAGTGTTGGTTTTCAGTGGAAAAGGGTTATTAAACGCGGAACCATGAATACCGTTTACCCGTTACTTCCGGTGGCCGTGTTGACGTTGATGGCTTACGTGATCACCCGGTTGTTTGCGGAGTGGAAAATCATCATGCTCAGGACACACCGGAAAATCTGGAATGTCTTGTTACTGGTAACCTTTTTCGTTTGTGGTTTGTCGGGTTTGCTGAGCATCGTAAAAGTGAATTACAAGCTCAACATCCCGCATAACGATGCGCTCTTAAGATGGCATGTGGTTGCAGGGACTGTGATGGTCTTCGTTGCTTTTTTTCATTTGTCCTGGCACCTGAAATACTACTTCACCCGTTCGAAGGGAAAAACAGCGTTGCCCGGCACGGCGTGTCATCCTGAACATGCCGCGGGATCCGCGCCTTTGTTGTTTCTGCTGGGCGTTGTCGCCATGATCAGTCAGATGGTATTAATCCGGGAGTTTATCAGCGTGCTCGCAGGAAATGAACTCATCGTGGGCGTGGTGATGGCCGGCTGGATGCTCCTGACAGGATGGGGAGCCCATCACGCGGGGAAAAGGGTTCACCCTTATTTTAACCTGAACCGCGGGATAACCATGTTGGCAGGTCTTCCATTTTTGTCTGCCGTGATGGTGGCGCTGCTCTACTGGTTAAAGAGTCAGCTTTTCCCTCCCGGGACACTCATAGGCCTTGGCACAACCATCACCGGGGTGTTTTTGCTGCTGTTTCCGGTGACATTTCTTTCAGGCTACCTGTTTACCGTTTTTTCAAGCGCTTTGTCATGGTCGGCGAATAAAAACCTGACCGGGAAAGCTTATTCGCGCGAATCGCTGGGCAGTCTGGCCGGGGGATTGGTCTTCAGCCTGATCCTGGGACGCTTTCTCAGCTCGATCCAGATACTGGGACTGACAACAGGTGTGGTCTTTCTGGCGGGTATTTGGCTGAATGGCAACGGAAAGGCCCGCCTGGCCTGGCTGCTTATTCCCGGCATCCTGATCTTTATTTTTGGGTTCAATCCGGATCTCCGGATCAGGAAGCTGCTGTACCCGAATCAGGAGATCATTCTTGAGAAAAGCACCAGCTATGGAAACCTGCTGGTGACCCGCCAGGCCGGTCAGCTCAATTTTTATGAAAACAATGACCTCCAGTTTTACACCGACAACCGCATGTTGAGTGAAGAAGCGGTTCATTTTGCCATGTTGCAGCATGAACATCCGCGGGAGGTGTTGCTGATCTCGGGTGGCCTCTCAGGGATGATTCAGGAAATCAGGAAGTATGATGTGAAGAAAATCACCTATTTGGAGACCAATCCGGAGATTTTCAAACACTGGAAGCATTTATCCGGTTTTACGGAACAGCCGGGACAGGTTGAATTGGTAAAAAAAGACATCCGGACTTTTCTC
>CAZANK010000544.1:0-2768 GCA_964486235.1 uncultured Prolixibacteraceae bacterium
AAACTGACATGCACCCCGTTGACCTGATCCGGGACAGCTCAATGTTGGTACGCCAAAAATTTAAGTTTAACGGCGTGCCAGAGATGCCCTGAGTTTATCGAAGGGTGCCAAAACAAGTCCGAAAGGCATCGGCGCTTTCCCATGAATTCTTCATTTGACATTTATGAAATGGTAACCAACCTGATTATCGAACGCCTTGAAAAAGGAGTCATCCCTTGGCAGATGCCCTGGAAAGCTGAAACCGGATTACCGCAAAATATGGTTTACAGGAAAATTTACCGTGGTTTTTAACTTCTGGTTCCTGCTTACTGTGGCTGATAAATTTGGTTCCCCGTTCTTTCTTACTTTCAACCAGGTAAAAGAACTTGGAGGCCATGTTTTGAAAGGTGAAAAGGGGTTTCCTGTCGTATTCTGGAAGCTGCTGGATATGGAAGAAAAGGACGGCAGTATCGACCAGGTCCCGTTCCTCCGGTACTACACAGTTTTCAACCTGAAACAAACCGAAGGGATTGATGAAAGAAAAATCCCTTCCACGGAAGCTCATGACCATGAGTTTGACCCGATTGGCCAGGCAGAACAGTTGATCGAGTTCTGGTACGACAGTCCTGAAATCAGGTTGGACCAGTCCCATGCTTTTTATTCACCTTCCGGGGATTATATCGGGATGCCCAATCCACGCACTTTCTTCCAGGATGAACAATATTATGCCGTTTTGTTCCATGAATGCTGCCACAGTACAGGCCATATCAACCGGACCGGCAGACATGAGAAACTGCCTGATCACAAGTTCGATTCTTCTGATTATAATTATAGCCAAGAGGAATTGGTTGCGGAAATGGGAGCAGCTTACTTGTGTTACATGACCGGTATCCGGAATGCCACGATTGATAACAGTGCCGCCTACATTAAAAGCTGGATCGGTAAATTCAAGGAGGATAAAAAGATGTTGCTTATAGCTTCATCCCGGGCTCAAAAGGCGGTGGATTACATCCTGGAACATCAGTCTTATCCGAACCAACCGGCAGTAGCTATACAGGTTGGGCAATTGGCGGAGGCAGTTTAGCCTTCGCCTTTTTTATCTCATTACTTCAAAACAACTCAGTTAATCACAATTAAAGATTTAAAAAAGATGGAACAGTTAAAAAGTTTTTCCAATTATATCCTACAGATCGGGTATAAGTACGGTTTGCATTCAGTCTTTGAAGATTTCCTTGAAATGGTAGTTTGCTCTTTGTCATTAGGGGCAAAAGAAGACCGCTACCATGAGATTGTCCGGAATTACGAAAAACCTGATGCTTACTTGATGGCGGAAGCTTTCGGAGCATTGGTCATGGAGATGGACAACAATGGTGAAGGGTTGAAAGATGGTTTCGGTGACTTTTACATGGAATGCCTCAGTCACGGGCATAATGGCCAATTCTTTACCCCGGAACCGATATGCGAAATGATGGCTAGGATGTTAAATCCGGCAGGTTTTGGAGAACGGGTCGCTGATTGTTGTTGCGGGTCAGGAAGGATGCTGCTGGCCGCAGCAAAAATAAAACGAAATTCCTTGTTCTTCGGGGCTGATGTTGACCGGACTTGTGCGATGATGTGTGTGATAAACCTTTGCCTGAACGGGCTTTTGGGCGAAGTTTGCTGGATGGACACCCTGATGAACCGTTTTTATACGGGATGGAGAATCGAACTTCAACCGGAGCATGGAGTTCCATACATCAGGGAGATTGCAGAGGCAGAAAGCTACATGGTTTTAAGGTTGCCGGAAAAGAAAAAGGAGTTCGATGTCCAACAAACGCCGGTACCAAAAGTATCTCAGCAGTTGTTGTTTGAATTCTAGGGGCAGTGCCCCTTTTTTGTTCGTTTTCAGTATTTTGAAAGGTAAAACCACTCCATTTAAAATTGCCGCAAAGTTATTAATCGCTCCACGGAAAAGTCAAGGGTGGCTTCTTCTGCACAAACCCCGTGACGCCACACTTCGTGCTCGGTCAAAAACATGGCTCTTTTTCGCCGTGACCGGATTGCCAGGTTTTATGACATTCGCCCTTGACCGGAATCCGGTTGGCTCAATGGTCCCGGTCCAAAAATTAACCGGCGAGCCTGATGCCAAAATAAGCCCGCAGGCAGCGGCAAATTTTCATGAAACACTGGACTGAATTTCTCCCCGAAGCCGGTGCAATCCGTCGGCTTGGAAATGACCAAATGATGTTGTCAGACAGGATTGCCGATGCCAGTCTCAAACTCAGGGGATTGAAGCGACAGTTCGCCGAAAATGAATTCAGGATTATGGACCAGGCGTTGAAAGATTGGTCTGTTGATGAAATAGAAGAAGCCCAACGTAAAGCCAGGATTCAGCCTAAATCAAAAAGGAGATGATCCTTTTTGTTGTTTGTTTTACCTTGTCTGGAAATAGCATCGGTAGCGTTTGTTTCTGCTTAATACTTGTCGTCATTTCTTGTCTGCCAGTTCGATCACTAACTTTTATGCTATGCCTAACCCGAAAAATGCAGGCTATCTTCCAAAAACACTAAAAAAGGAAGCCAATCATACCAATAGCTTTATTTCCCCTGTGAGAAACACTTGACTTCAATGTCCGGGATTACCCGGGTTTCCCTTTCTGATTTACAAATGCCATAACTGAAGCCGTTTCAAAATTATCCGCCAAGGTAGCTTCGTGGATACGGAGAAGCATTGCCGGGCAAGGATTTTCCCGGCATTTCCGCGTCGATCTGTGATGTTACCACCTGACGGGGGAAAATGGTACCATCCTT
>CAZANK010000545.1:0-2761 GCA_964486235.1 uncultured Prolixibacteraceae bacterium
AGAAATCACCGGAGCATTTAAAGGATCCTGCCGCAGGCATGCTGTTGCGCACGTGCAGGTGTTTCATACTGATCACACGGGTTGCTTCCTTCTGTGACTCATTGGCCGGAGCAGCGCCTTCTACCATCGCGTATCTGAAGCCGTAGTAGGAAAAACGAGGCCTCCAGGTTTCGGTGTTGCCTCCCTTCAGAATGTATTCGAAATAAAAGGGTCCGCCGGAACTTTTTTGGCTCACCATTCCCTGTTTATCGAGCAATTCGCCTGGCGTTATTCTCACCGTGTCGCCTTTTTGTCCGCTCACCCGGAGTTCGACAATTCCGGAAGCATTTTGTCCGAAATCGTAAACATATTTTCCGGGTGAGGGTGAATAAACGGCTTCCGGCTCAAAGGCTTCCATCACGTTCACGGGTTATTCGAGCTGTGCTTTCATCGCTCCGCCCGGACCTTTGACAATTTTTATTTTTTCCCAGCCTGAATCGTCAAAGCCCTTATTATCCCATCCCGAACATTCATTCCCGGCATTGTAGTCTTCGCCTCCATAGATGCTGGTATATTCAATTGGAGAAGGAAATGTTTTCCAGCTTTCGTCTGTTGCAATTCTTTCGTCCTTGCCATCGGAATAACGCAGATGCAGGATCATACGCAGCATGGGGAACCCAAAAGCTCCTGTCAGCTTTCTGTACCGTTCGCGGTTGATATAGAAAAAACCGCTTCCCACGAGACATCCGATGACATTCTCTCCGTTCTGTAGAAGATTAGTTACATCGTAGCTGTTGTACTGGCAACTTTTCGCGTAGTTGGTCCAGCCCGGTACAAGAAAATCGTCACTTACTTTTTTGCCGTTGATAATGAGTTCGTATTGGCCCAGACCGCACACAAATGCATAGGCTTCGGTGATCTGCTTTTCATTGTTAAAACGTTTTCTGAAACAAGGATTCACGGCCCTTTCAAGAAGCCGATCCCCCAGATTATCACCTTTGCCGTGAACAAAGGGGACGACTTTCATGGAGTCGGGCAAACTCTCATATCCGATCCATTTCGCCTGATCCCAGTCGTTCGCAGACAAGAGTGCGGTAGAAAATCGGGCAACCCTGCTCCACGCGGAGACCCGTCCCGATTCATCCCAGATCCGGACTTTCCAGAAGTACCTGCGCGCCGGTTCCAGCGTTATCCCGGGGAAAACCACTGAGAAATTGCTCCCGGAACAGATTTTCCCGGTGTTCCATATGTCAGATCCGGGCCGGCGTAATAATTCTTTAGAATCAGCCACGCACAACTGGTAGGCCCGTTGCCTTACTCCCGGTTCACGCGAATCGATCATCCAGGAGAAACGTGGCTGCGGAGTATCAATTCCCACCGGATCGGTTTTGTATTCACACCTCAGATTGACCGGTCGAAGACCGGAGAAAGCAGGCAGCGAAAACAAGCAAAACAGGGCGGTGATCAGCTTTCTGTTCCATTGATTTTTCATGGGCGATCGTTTCAATCAGCTGAAAAGGCGCCTGAGAAACCTGGAAGTCTCGACGGCATCGTTTAGCTTGATCAGTTCTTCAATTTCGTTGCAGTGCTCCTCTGCGATCTGCTCATATTTTTTAACCCAGTGAATACTCTCCGAAATGGCATCGATGGCATCTTCCCGGTACGGATACTGGTCCATCGACAACCATCCGCCGTAGCCTGTCTTTTTCAGCCAGAACATCAGTTCAATATAACAGGTAAAATGGACACTGCTCACGATCATATCGTCATCCCAACTCCCGTGATTATCGTTAAAGTGCATATGGAACAGCGAATCACCGGCGCGTTTTGCCAGAACTACCGCTTCTGCCACATTTTCTCCTCCCGCGAAACTATGTCCGGTATCAATGGTCACGCCGACATTGGGGCAACCGGTTTCTTTCGCAGCTAAAATGGTATCGGCCATCCGGGCATGGTAGGAAAAATTCCGGGGTTCTTTGGGTTTGTACTCCAGGGCAAAGCGAAGTGTAGGGTAGGCTTTCGCCAACGCCGTCGTCGCCTCCCGCAGCCATTCCCGTTCCTGGTCATAGTCGGCTGTTAACAAGTAATCGTATCCGTCCTGTCCCATCCACAGGTTTACGATTTTGCAGTCCATCTCCAGGGCTACATCGCTCATTTCGCGCAGGTAGTCCATGGTACTGGTCCGGATGTTCCGGTTGGTGCTGGTAAGCGATCCTTTCCCGTATTCCTTAACTGTAAAGGTGTCGGGAATGATGGAGGCACAGGCGATGCCGTAATCCATGAAACGTTTTTTCATTTCTTTCACGTTGTCGGGGCGGATGTCCCAGGTGCCTACCAGTTCTATTCCCTCAATGAACGGAATTTTCTTTACTGCCATCTCCAGCATTTCTTCGGAGGAAGGATTGTTTTTGTAGCCTTTGCAAAACCGGTCGCAGGTATTTCCAAGGTTACCCAGGATGATCGAATATTTGTTTTCCATGTTTGTATCGTTTCTTAATTTATCCATTTTACTTTCGTTCTGTTTTCCGGTTCCTTTTTTCTCTTGTCTCATCATCATGATAGCTATCGGTTGGTACTGCGATTATTCGGTAAGGGGACTTTCCCAGTTATACTGTCCCGAACCTGTTGCGAAAACCGCATAACCTTCTTCCATTCGTAAAAATTTGATCTCCCTGATTTCACCGGTTGTTTTTCCGCCTTCCTTAACCTCGGATGCATCCCCGGCCGGGACCCATATTTCTGCTTTGGTATTTACCGGAATGCTGACCTTCAGATTGAATTG
>CAZANK010000546.1:0-2730 GCA_964486235.1 uncultured Prolixibacteraceae bacterium
GTCAGATCAGGGCGATCAGAAGAACAGAGGATGACTGAAAATAAAAAATATGAAAAAATTAGTTGATGTGCTGGTTGTCGGCGAATTGAACGTCGATCTGATCTTGAACGGAATTGAGAAATTCCCGGAAGTGGGGAAGGAAGTCCTTGCCAGAGAGATGACCCTGACCCTGGGGAGTTCATCCGCTATTTTCGCCAGCAACATATCCAGCCTGGGCGCCCGGGTGGCCTTTATCGGGAAGATCGGGAAAGACAAGTTCGGGGAAGTCGTGCTGGAGAGCCTGCAGGGAAACGGCGTTGACATTTCCATGATCCGCATCGATGAACAGTGGGGTACCGGAGCCACCGTTATCCTGAACGTGGATGAGGACCGGGCCAATACCACTTATCCGGGGGCCATGGACCATCTGACCCTTGATGATATTCCCGATGACGATCTGATGAAAGCGCGGCATCTTCATTTTTCTTCCTATTTTCTTCAACCTGGTATATGGGGAAACCTGGGGAACCTGTTCCGGAAAGCAAAAAAACTGGGATTGACCACTTCGTTCGACATGCAATGGGACCCCCAGGAAACCTGGAACCTGGATGTGGCCGATGTGTTGCCTTATGTGGACGTGTTTTTGCCCAATGAAAAAGAAATCATGTTCCTGACCGGGACGAATGACCTGAAAGACGCCATTGAGGCTGTCAAAGACGACGCCCATGTGCTGGCTGTGAAAAGGGGAAACAAAGGGTCCCTGGTATGGTGTCAGGGACAGTTAAGCGACCTTCCTTCTTTTTTAAACAGAAATGTGGTGGACGCCATTGGCGCCGGCGACAGTTTCAATGCAGGGTTTATTTATAAATTTATTGCCGGTTGTTCCCTTTCTGAATGCCAGCGATTTGGAAATTTGACAGGCGCGATATCCACAACCGCCGCGGGAGGTACGGCCGCTTTCCGGGATGCGGAACAATTCCGAAAAGTAGCGCTGGAACAGTTTGGCGAAACGCTTTGATCGGATTGCATAACCTTTTTTAGGGAGAACATGCGGTTTGCACGGCTTATCTTATAAGGGTAAGCCGGCGTCCGCGTTTCACCGGCTCTTTTCCTTCCTTTCATTTCGAGGCGTATTCTGCCTGGTCGTCCGTTAAGGCGAAGTCATTTTGAAAAATCCAACGTAAAGAAACACCAGTAAGCCATATGGTTTCTTTATTTCGTTATTTTCTTAGAAAATTATTGAATTTTTTCTTTCGGAAATGGTTTCATTGTAAAAAAGTATTTGTAATTTTGTCAGTAGAAAATGAAATAAAAGATTGTGTTGCTTATTTTCTTCTTAAATAAAAGACTTTTCTCGGATTTCAATTCTAAAACCAAACAACAACAAACTTAATTTTTTATGAAAAGAAAATTTTTTGTATTTATTGTGATTTTCGCCCTGGCAGGGAGCGTGTTTGCCCAGCAGCGTACAGTGACCGGTACGGTGACGTCTGCGGCAGAAGGATTCTCGCTGCCCGGGGTGAGCGTGGTCGTTCAGGGATCCGGAAGTATCGGTACCATTACCGATACCGACGGAAAGTATTCGCTTCAGTTGCCAAAGGAGGCGACGGCGCTGACGTTTTCATTTGTCGGAATGGTCACGCAAACCGTGAAGCTTGGCGCCGGCAATGTGATCAATGTCTCTTTGGAATCCTCCACCGAAGCCATCGACGAGGTGGTGGTGACCGCATTGGGTATCCGGCGCGAAAAGAAGGCGTTGGGATTTGCAGCCCAGGAAGTGGGCGAGGCCGAGTTGAGCGGACTGCGGGAAACAAACCTGGCTTCCCTGCTGACCGGTAAGGTTGCCGGGGTACAGATCTACAAAACTGCCGCCGGAACGGGCGGTTCTTCCAGTGTGTTGATTCGCGGCGCCGGTTCCCTTGCCGGAAGCAACCAGCCGCTCTACGTGGTGGATGGCGTGCCGATCATTAACATCCCGAAAGATAAAAGCGGCTCGGCGGGCGTGGGTGGCGACAACGACTATGGCGACGGTATTGGCGATATCAACACGGAGGACATCGCTTCGATGACCGTGCTGAAGGGGCCGAATGCATCCGCGCTTTACGGTTCGCGCGGTGCGAACGGGGTGATCCTGATCACGACCAAATCAGGCAAGAAAAAGCAGGGGATCGGTGTGGAAGTGAATTCCAACATTTCGATTGAAACCCTGAACCTGTTCCCGACGTTTCAGAACCAATATGCGACAGGGTATGAGGAAACCAACATCTATGGGAGCATGGTCTCTATTGGTAGAAATTATTATGAAACGATGGATACCTGGCATGAGGACAGTTGGGGTCCCCCGCTTGACGGCAGACGGACCATTGTCGATCCGTTTGTCTATCCCGCAGATCGGAATACCAAAACCCTGGTGCTGTTGCCGCAGCCGGAAGACAATGTCCGCGATTTTTTTGAAACGGGCGTGGTAAACACCAATACGGTGGCGTTGACCGGCGGAACGGAAAAGTCTTCGGCACGGTTGCTATTGGGGAATACGACGTCGAAAGGGATCATTCCCCATGAAAGGATTAACAAACAGACGATCTCCTTTCGTTCGACCACCCAGTTAACCGATTTCCTGTCATTCGACGCAAAGATCAGTTATATGCGGACCGAGGGAAAACAACGGCCCAATATGGGATCAAGCAATGAAAATGTAAGTCGCACTTTTGCCACCCTGGGACGTTATGTGCCCATGCCCTGGTTGAAGGA
>CAZANK010000547.1:0-2718 GCA_964486235.1 uncultured Prolixibacteraceae bacterium
AAACTGAACGCATCCGAAGGAAACGAGCCACGAAAAGCGAGTTCCCCTTTACCGTTCCGGGAAGCGATCAATAACTTTGCCGGGAATTTGAGTATAAAGGAAGCCTATTGAAAAGATTAAGTACTTGATAGCGAATTAAAAATAGGGTGAATGAAGACGAAATGAAACCGTTGAAAGAATTGATTGATAAACCTAAACTAATCAATGCCGTATTATTGATTTTCCCAATGTCTGATTCTCCCTGTTAAGTTCAGATAAAATACGAAGTCTCCTTCATAATCAAATCAGTATTTGTATTTTTGCAAAATAAGCTAAATACAATACAACACAATAAGCTAATATTAATACGGCGGTATAAGCTAAGGAAAATACAGATTTAAACCAAAGGAGAAGGCTATGGCAACACCATCAGAAAAACTGGCACAATCGCTTGAAATTTTACAAGAACTGCAAAATGAGAATGGTCTCGCTGTTATCAAGGCAGATGAACTGTCCCGAACCCACAAGGAAAGGCTTCTTGCAAATGGATTTATTGAAAAGGTGATGAAAGGGTGGTTTATTGCCACAAGACCTGATGCTCCAAACGGCGATACAACTTCATGGTACACATCTTTTTGGAACTTTGCACAGGTTTATCTTGCATCCAGATTTGATGAGAACTGGTGTCTTTCCCCTGATCAGTCCTTACTGCTTATCGTCGGGAACAAAACCGTTCCGTCACAGCTTTTAGTCCGTTCTCCCAAAGCCAGGAACAAAGTCACACAGCTTATTCACGACACCTCCATTTTGGATATACGTGCATCACTGCCCAACCAAAACGATATTCTCGTTTTGGAAGGGGTAAATATATTTTCTTTGGAAAGTGCATTGATTGCCGTTAATGCCGACTTTTTTACCCGTCATGCGATAGATGCAAGAGCCTGTCTTGCAATGGTCAGGGGTGCATCTTCTTTATTGTCAAAATTGTTGAACGGCGGGCATAGTGTTATTGCCGGACGGTTGGCAGGGGCTTTCCGAAATATCGGAAATACCCGAATAGCCGATGCAATTTTTAAAACAATGAAATCAGCCGGATATGACATTCGGGAGGAAGACCCGTTTGCTGAAAAACTACCGGAAAATATTCTTGGAATTCGGGAAAATTCGCCATATGTCAGCCGGATAAAACTAATGTGGTACCAGATGCGGGGCGAAGTGATTAATAATTTTCCAAAACCCAAAGAATTACCCACGGATATTCAGGCCTATATGAGAGAGGTCGAAGAACATTATGTCGAAGATGCCTATCATTCATTATCCATTGAAGGGTATCGGGTAACGCCCGAACTCATAGAACGGGTCAGAGGCGGAAACTGGAATCCTGATGGTGATAAATCAGACAGAGAGGCACGTAATGCGATGGCCGCCCGCGGGTATTATCAAGCATTCCAAGCCGTAAAAGAAAGCATCAGGAAAATCCTTACAGGGGAGAATGCAGGTGAGGTGGCCGATACTGATCATGGAGACTGGTATCGGGAATTGTTTGCGCCCAGTGTTGCTGTCGGATTATTGAAACCCGCCGACCTTGCCGGATACAGAAATAATCAGGTCTATATCAAAGGCTCGATGCATACGCCGCTCAATCCCGAAGCAGTGCGCGATGCCATTCCCGCACTGTTTGAATTATTGCACTCGGAGGACAATGCAGGGGTTCGGGCAGTTTTAGGACATTTTATTTTTGTTTATATTCATCCATATATGGACGGGAACGGTCGTATTGGACGTTTCCTGTTCAATACCATGCTTGCATCGGGTGGGTATTCCTGGACAGTTATTCCGGTTGAGCAACGGGATTTGTATATGGCGGCACTGGAACACGCCAGTGTGGATGGCGATATCCAGGATTTTGCAAAGTTCTTAGGGACTTTGGTCGAGAGTACTTCAAAGTAAATCAATTATTCATTTCTTTTGAAAGAGAGGATTGGTAGGTGGGTGCAGAATGTGGACTATTTCTCAATTCCAGAACAAAATAAAATATCGTCCATTCAAATTCCAGAGAAGTTCTTTGCTTTATTTTTATTTCATTATTTGTACTCACAGTACCTATATCGCAATATTTTTAAAGAGATAACGGAATCCTGATTCTAAATTATTGCCATGTTTCACATGCAACTGAAATCCTCACTTGCTATCCGTACGAATGCTTCCTTTCTTTTCTTTCAATTCAATAATCCTTTTTGTATCAATATAATGAGTTGCATATTTATCCTCAATTGTTTTTTCCCCTGATTTACTGAACCGTAACCGGCGTTTTGTCCCTTTACCGAATTGGTTGTAGGCAGTCCAGGAACTTTTTAAAGCCAATTCGGCGGAGTATTTTCTGATCAGCTTGTTAATGAAAGTCAGCTTCCTCAAGTTTACTTTGCATACTTTCTCAAGATAGTCAATGCGTCCAAACCGCCAGTCTTCGTAATCATCTTTGGTAAGATAGCCCAATTGTAAAAGGACATCTACCGCACAAACATACCCTTTCTCGTAACGATTTGAATATACCAGCCTTTTAACCTCTTTTTCTAAATCCACGTTATTCATTAAAATCCTGCTCGTTTAAATCAATTTGCTCTTTAACCCACTGGACATAACGCATTTTTTTATAATCAAACCACTGTTGCCGGTACTCTCCTGAATTATCGATCTGCCATTTAAAATTTCGAAACGGTTTTGGCCTGTTTAACGCAT
>CAZANK010000548.1:0-2713 GCA_964486235.1 uncultured Prolixibacteraceae bacterium
CCGGTTTAGTTCAACATAAAGTACATATTCGGCTACCGCCGAAAACGATACTTAACCCAACTTGAGCATTTTACCCCGAAAAAATGGCGAAAAGTTGGATTTTGGGGGAGGTTAAAAATGTTAATAGACTGATTATCAATCATTTAGTATTTCTGAAATTTATGTAGTCCCAGAAAATTTAGATGGCTATTGCGCTAGAGTTTTTCATGTCGTATCTTTGCCACATGTTTATCAAGACAGCAGATAAAAAGGATGCCCATACCGGGAAGATTTACCGGTATCATAAGCTATGCGAGAGTTACCGTATTGGGAACAAGACGCGTCATCGCACGATACTGGTTTTAGGAAAACTGGAAGAGATACAAAGCGACCGGGAGAAAAAAATGCTGGCCGACTGTATCGAGCGCTACCTGGGAGAAAATGGTGAAATGTTCCCGGCCGATATCCCGGCGCATGTTGAAAAGTTAGCCAGGTATTTTAGCGCACAAATCCAACGCAAGGGGTTTAATAAACATGACCAGGGGAATGGATCAGACCATCATATTGATCGTGTAGGAACTGATTTTCAACATATTGATCTTTCAAGTATAGAAATGGAAGATGTCCGGGAGGTTGGTGTGGAATGGTTATGTAAACAGGTGCTGGAGGAGTTACGGTTGGGAGATTTTTTACGGGGTCTTGATTGGAGTGGGTTCCAGGTAGAAACCGCCCTGATCCACCTGGTCAGCCGGGCTGCCTACCCGGCTTCGGAACATAAAACGGCCAGTTGGATCAATGAGAACTCGGCCGTTGCCGAGTTGTTTAACCGGTCACCAGGTGGGATCAACCGGTTTGGGTTATACCGGGCGGCCCAAATGTTGTACCAGGAGAAAGAGGGTATCGAGAAGCACCTTTCGGTCACGAGCAATGAATTGTTTGATCTTCAAGACAAAATTATCCTGTATGATTTGACCAACATGTATTTTGAAGGACGGAAAGCCTCCAGCAAGATCGCGAAGTTTGGGAGGAGCAAGGAAAAGCGCAGTGATGCCAAACTGGTAAGTTTGGCCCTGGTGGTTAACCGGGAGGGTTTTGTCAAATACAGCCGGATTTGTCGCGGCAATATCGCGGACTGTAAAACCCTGGAAGAAACCCTGGCGGATTTATCCCGGAGCACCTCACAGACCGGGCGCAAGCCCATCGTGGTGATCGATGCCGGGATTGCCACGGAAGATAACCTGGCCCTGCTCAAATCCAAAGGCTACCAGTATGTTTGCGTGAGCCGTTCCACCCTGAAAGACTACAAACTTTCCGCCGAAGGAGTGGTCCACCTGGAAGATAAACGGGAAAACCCCATTGATGTATGTTGGGTCGCGGGAGAAGACCGGGAAGATCACTATTTACATGTTCACAGCCGGATGAAAGCGGTGAAGGAATCCTCGATGAGTGACCATTTTTGCGACCGCTATGAAGAAGAACTGGATAACGTGGCCCGGGCCATCCATAAAAAGGGGGGCACAAAAAAATACGGGAAAGTCATGGAGCGCATTGGCCGGATCAAAGAACGCTACCCTGCGGCTAATAAGCATTATGAAATAGAAGTAACCCCAAAGGATGACCTGGCCGTGGCTGTTTGTTGGAAACGCAAAGCCCTGGAAGGCCCATCGGGTGAAGGGGGATATTTTTTGCGCACCTGCATCGGACAACAGGAGGAAAAACTGATTTGGGAGATTTATAATACCATTCGCCAGATCGAGGGAGCCTTTCGGATACTGAAGACTGATTTGAGTATCAGGCCCGTTTTCCATAAAAAAGATGAAAACACGATCGCCCACTTATTCTTGGGCATCATGGCTTACAGCGTGGTGAACACCGTGCGCCACCGGTTAAAAAAGCATGGGATACACCACGACTGGCGTAATCTGGTCCGGATCATGAACACGCAAAAAGCAGGGATAATTACCATGAACCGCAAAGACGGTAAAAAAGTACATCTCCGGGTATGCAGCAAACCCACCCTGGGAGCACAGGAAATCTATGAAGCAATGGGATACAAAATGATGCCTTTTCACAGAAAAAAATTTGTGTTCCCCGAAAGTTGAAATCTAAAATTACAATTTATTGACAATGAGCAAAATACGATCTAATACTGCTCAAGTTGGGTTAAAAATTCATTCATGACAGCAGAAACATCAATATCCGGGTTCCACAGTAATCGGGAAGTAAGGTAAAGCTTCAGCTCGGCAAAGGCATTTCCCGTCCGGATATCGGCCTGTTGATAATGATCAACTACGTTATTTTTGGCAAATAACTGAATATTAGGCTGTAGTACATGCAGATTAGGGTAAGGAGCCGGAAAATAACTAAAATTGCAGGTGTAATCCCACACACATATCCGGTTACTTATTTTCCCCCAATCAACAAGATCTTTCATAAACCTGCTGGAATTCGCACAGGTATCAGCAGCAATAGGTTTACTCCTGTTTACCGTAAAAGAACAAAGCGTGATTTGTACATTCTCTGCGGGTTTAACAACAGCAGGGGCGGGTTGGCTGTATTGATAGGCAAAAGTTGGAATGATTTTATCCGGAAACTGTTTTGCCACCTCATTTACAAACCGTATGACCGGACCCGACGGACTTTTTTCTTCAGCGATAATTTTGTTACAATCATCGCATTCACAATACACCTCACTGTCATTTTGTGCGACCGGCCAATAAACAACCTCTGGGTT